>JAISII010000067.1 GCA_031262125.1 Oscillospiraceae bacterium
TGTATCGGCTACCCAGTTGTTGCCAATAGTATACTCGTCGGTGTATATTATGTTGCCGCCTACATCGTACTGGTACAACACCCTTTTGTGGGTACGCATATCATTTTGGGCTTTTAGAATGTTGTTTTTGTAGTATTCATACCTGATTGTTTCTACGCCGTCTTCAAAAACCTTTGTTAAGTTCCCGTTTATGTCATATTCATAATCATAATCCGCCAAAACTGTGTTAGCTTTCTTTTGAACAAGGCTGCTTACAAGGTTGGTTTCGGCATTTGCACCATAGGCACTGCTTGCGGGGGCATATTCGTATTCTGTGGTAAACACATCAATAGTAGGACTGCCACCAAATCTTGTTGCGATAGTGTCTATACGGTCAAGCTCGTCTTTATCGATTGTGCTTGACCAACCTCCATCAAATAAATAAAGACGTGGAAGATTCTCATGAATTTGTGGCGTTATCGTCCTTGTTATCCCCGATATTGTTGCTTTTTCAACAACATCGCCTAATTCCTCATAGTGCTTGCTATAGACATAGTCTATCCCCGTATTGCTGTAGCTTACGCTCTGCCGCAGCTCGTTCCAAACGTCATAAAAATGTATTTCTGTTCTTCCTGCCGAATAATCAATTACTTTGCTCGGCAACCCTTTTTTGTTGTAAAAATACTTTGCAAAAATTTGGCTTGTGCCGTTGTTGGTTGTGTTTATCTGCACAATCCTGTCTAAATCATCATAAACATAAGAAAAAGACTGCCCGTTACCATACGACGTTGAAGTCAGATTACCGTTGTTTGCTTCATATGTGTTGTTAGAAATTATCTGCGAACCTACAGAAGCTCCCGTCTGGTTGCGAAAACTATTGTATGAAAAAGAATATCTTGTTCCGTTATGATTAATTTCACTTAATTGATTGTTTCCGCCATAAGTATATTCGTTTTCTATATTTCCAATTCCGGAAACATTAGCAGCAACCTCCGTCAGTCTGCCTGCGTCGTCGTAAGTATAGTTTTCTACACTCCCATCGGGCAATTCAATCGAATTAGTCTGCCCGTTATCAGCATCAATGTCATATTCAGTAGTGTTGCCACGCTCGTCGCTTTCTGCAATAACATAATTGCCGGTTGCATCATACTCAGTTTGTGTTTTTATATACGGTTGGCTTAAATCAATGCTTTCTACATATTCTGTTCCGCTTGAATCGGTTAAAACAGTGCCGTAGTATGATGATTTTATGCCGTTTTCGGTTTCTTCAAAATTCCCTTGGTATGGTTCAACAGGTGCAAGTGTGGTAGGTTCGGTAGTAGCTTGCGGTTCCGATGTTTCCGGCTCGGAGTCAAATCTGGACAGAAACTCCTCATCTGTCGCATAGTCGCCAAAACAAAGTGAAGCATCATTTAAAACCATTGTGTTTGCATTATTGTCATAAACAAAAGCATACTCTACATAATCAACCACACGGCTTGGGTATTTAGGATACGCCGTCAACGCAACCGACTGGTCTACTCCCGTGCATTCGTTAAATGTTTGATAATGCTCTTCTTCATCTTCGGTATCGTCGTCTTCGTCGTCCTCATAAACAATATTCAACTTTATGCCTGCTTTGCGTGTGTCATCGGTAAGCGGTACAGAATCCATTTCAGCCGAACCACTTAGAACAAACGCAACATTAGACTTGTTAACATCAACGGTTTGATACACCTGCTTTTCTTGCCCCGATGCACCGTTAATTGTTGCACTGCCGCTGTTACCCTGCCAAACAGAAGAACTGAAGTTGTTCCCGCTTTCAAGAGCGTTATAGTCATTGGCACAATCGCCCTCTTCTAACTGCATACAGTCAAACCATGCCGTGCCGTAAGCATCTCTCATTTGTAAATAAATACGGAGTTGTACTGCGTTTTCGGGTACTTCGGGGTATGTTACAGACATACGCTGCCAATTTTCGCTGCCAAACAAAGTATATGAACTGTTATAAAGTGCAATTTCTGTGCCGTTGGCATCTCTTGCCGCAATTTTTAAATACACGCCAGATATACCGGTTGTACGACCGGCATCGACCACATTGCTTGTTTTAACATATGCCGAAAATGTTGCCGCTTTGCCTTTTAAAGCACTAATATCGTTAATTTGCCGCATAGAATATGTATAATATGCCGCCGAATTTGGGCTGTTAATTTTAACAGAGCTTGAACCCAAGTACTGCTTTTTTTCGTAATCAACAAGTTCCGTTGAAGTATCGATAGTGCGTGTGCCGCCTGTGCTTTGTGTGCTGCCAATTGTGCCGTGAGATGTATTGTACAGCGATGTTGTTGGCGTGCTTGAATTTGAAATATAGTTTTTTGTGTACGACTCTGCCCCTGATGTTATAAGCAGTGCGTTGCTTTGCTCTGCATTAGAGATATATCCATTTGGGTTAAGCACCGAAATAGTTTCGCCCTTATTGTTAAAAGTATAAGTTTCAGAACGACCATATCTGTCGGTATAAGTTGTGGTGTTGTCCGAACCATACAAAATGTCAATATAGTTGCCGGCATTGTTGCCATGGCTGTCAAATTCGCAAATCTTTGTAACTTTACCGTTTGTGTATAAATACTCTACCCCCGAATTGCCCGCTTGATATGCAACCGACAACCTGCCATCGTCGTGATAGTAAAAACCAATATATATACCACCGGGGTAGTTTATTCGATTTAATCTATCATCAAATCCCGTGCCTGATGTGGACGAAAAACGGCTGAATTCGATTTCTTTGCCGTCGGGAGCAACTATCTTTGAAATGTAACTATGCCCGGCTACAGATGCAGCGGCGTAACTAATAGTATATACTCTGCCTGCACCGTCTGTAATTGTTGACAATTTTTCGGAGTTATATGTGTATGTGATTTGATTGCCTGTGCCGTCAGTTTCTGTTATAATTCTGCCAATACCCGAATTCGGCAAAGTGCTGCCGCCCCACGATGCTACAGGTGCAGGAGTCGAAAACTTATATGTTATTCCCATCGGGGTTTCCATATAAAAACCGTCCGAATAAGATTTTCCGTCTAATGTTACCGGTGTAGATGAAGTTGCCGGTATAATTACATAGCCAAGCCCGTCTTCATCTTCCCATATATTTGTTGCATTTTCACGAAGTTTAAAATAATGCTCTGTTCCGTCTTCGTCGTTATACATATATCTATAGCCCTCTTGCTGCATCGCAAGCGGTGCTTCAGCTACAAATTTGTTAAACGAATATTGCCATCCTTTTTCGGCTTTTGTGCCGTATTGAAAAACTGTATCATAATCAAACCCGTTGTATGTCATTTTTATATCAACGGGCATTTTTTCGCCGGTGCCCTCAAACAAATTTTGGGTCAGCACTAAATTGCCTGTATAATCGCTAACGCTGCCTTCGCCGTTATAGGCAGAAGCATGTGTATGATACGTAAGGTTAGACTCGGTGCCTTGAAAACTGCGATATGTAACTACAAATGTGGGGCTTATTGCGGCGTTGCCATAATAGCCCGTATGAACTAAAATCATCCCGTCAGAAGTTTCGTTTTTGCTTAACACCATAGAATAGCTGTCGTCAGGGTCTTGGTTATACCATTTTTTTGCAAGTTTTGTAACATCCCAAGTCAGCAAACTTTCCTCGTCTTTATCATCAACAGCATAATCTATTACTCCGGTTGTTGTGTCGTAAAGCGGGGTTCCGTTTGCAGGGTGAGCGGTGTTCCAACAAATTGTATCCTGCGACCATTCGTCAGAAGATTCGTGCACGTTTATGGTTAAACCGGAGGCCGTTTCTGTATATCTGTTAAAATTCAGTTTGGCTCCGGTAAGCACATCGCCCGTTTTTAAACCCGGCAATTGCTGTATGCGAACCAATAAATCAAACACGCTATTTGGGAACTTAAAAATGGCGGAATTGGGGGTTAAAAAAGGTATTTCATCAGGATTAGGCTGCATCGTCGATGCGGTTACTATGCCTGTGTTTGTGTTGCTTTGCATTATTGTAACATCGGGGTCAACCGCAACAGGGAACGCACGCCCCCAAGCATTAACCCAAGCTTCGTCCACACTTATTTTTACCGAAAGCTTTTTGTTCTTTTGGCTTTCAATTGCCAGTGTTACACCATCGCTTGTTTCGCCGTTGGCATCTGTCATATACGGTGCGGCGATAGTATAAACAACCTCACCGTCTGCGTTTTTAAGTTCGATTGTTTTTGTGTCTTTTTGAGCAGCATTTAACCCGTTGATTTTATAGTTAACAACAAATTCTTTTTGTGCCCAAGAATTTTTGAGCAACAGGTTTTCTTTTATACCTTTAGTGGTTGCAAAAACCTGCAAATCAACATGATTGTAAATATCGCTGTACAAAACTTCTTGAGATGTATCTTCCAAAACGGTAAATCTCTCGTTACCAATAAGCAATTGGTTGTTTTCTACAATTTGTGCTGTTTTCTTTTGAACCCCTTCATAGCCCCAACTGATTTTATATTCATCAGCTTTAAGCTTGAACATATTGTTCTCTTTAGATTTTTTGGAGATTCTTGTTTCAAAATCGGATGATTTTGTTTTATATTCTGTATTGTCGGTAGTTGCTGCATTATCGGGTGTTGATATAATTTCTGCATCTTCGTCTTCAATGTCGACAGTTTGCAAGCTATTATCATAATCTTCCCATTTACCATCAGCATCTTCAAAGTGAACGGGATAATCGTACATAACAGCCATATAGCTGCCGTCGTCAAGCTTAAAATGCTTTGTCGTTTCATCTCGTTTTGTTTTATCTTCAAATAAAATGAGTGCGTCGTTATTTTCCGAATTTGCCTCTGTGCCCGTTGTTTGGTTTAAAGTAGAGCCATAAACCTGCACCATATAAAGGAACCCGATCAAAACACTCATAATTACGCATAATGAAATTTTAAAAATCTTCTTAGTTGTTTGCATTTTTTTGCTTCCTTTTGAAAAATTTTGTTTTTATATTTTAACATTATTTTCTGCAATATGCAACAGTTTTTATCCATTATTTTCTAAGTGATTTCATTATATTTCCAAATTTTGCACTTAAATATTGCATTCCCCCAAAATGGTGATAAAATAACATACAACAAACATCACATATGCAAAGTGGAGTTTCTGCAAAATGTGATGACATAAAAAGTGAATAAACTAATATGCAATTTGCGGATTTTGTTAAGAATTGTTAATCAAATCGCCTTGCGTTTGCCATAGGTCACGTTTTCCGAAATTGACCTCGATTCTTCCTAAACCGAGGAGGGCGTTTTTTGAGTTTGATTCTTTAAGATAATAGTTTTTTAAAATAGCTGCGGTTATGCAAAACAGACGGATGCTCGGGCTTGAAGGCGGCTGCTTTTTCGTTATATTCTTCGGCTTCTTTGTATCTTTTTAATTTGTCGCAGCAAACGGCACACTCAACCAAAGGCACAAAGTTATAATAATCGGGCTTAACAAACCCAAACGTGCTTTTGGGTATGGGCAGTTTGGCGGCTAAATCGTACCAAAATAGTGCATTGGCAAAGTTGTTTTGCTTTTTAAAAATTTCGCCAACAAGGCAGCAAAGCTCGCCACGGGGTATGGTCAAACTAAAGCTGTGCAATGCACTCAGCAGTGCTTTTTCATCTTGCTCGGTCGCCATATAGCATCGTGCCATAAGCTCGCACGCACCTAATTTATCTTCTATCCAGCCTTTGCCGTTAGCTAAAAACTTTTCAAATTGCTCAATTGCTTTTTCATACATTGCGTGCGTGTACAGCTCACGGGCGTAGTAATAGTTCCCCCTAACCGAAAGCTCTTGCCCCGAGTTTATTATAGCTTCATAAATTTGCAAATTGCGTTTGCTGCCGTGTTCATAGTTCTCTTTTTTATGGCTGACGGCAATGTCGGACGTTAAATAGTTCCCGCTTGTGTCAATAACCTCATGCACCGGCTCTTTCCATTTAAAGTTGCCTGCACGCCGCACCAGCCGTTCTCGGTAATAAGAGAATGTAACCCGTCCTTGTGCATCAAACCCCGTGTTGTACTTAAACATCACAACGTCGGTTGTCGGGTCGAGAGTTTTTTTAAGTTCTTTAAGTTTTTGCAAGTCTTCCTCTAAAAAAACATCGTCGGCATCCATCCACAAAATATAATCTTGCGTAGCTTTTGAGAAGGAAAAATTGCGTGCCGCCGAAAAGTCGTCAATCCATTTAAAGTTGAAAACCTTGTCGGTAAATTGCCGTGCAATCTCCATTGTAGAATCGGTTGAACCTGTGTCGGCAATTACAATTTCATCAACCGCATCTTTAACCGACTCAAGGGCACGTGCAAGGGTTGCCTCCTCGTTTTTAACTATCATACAAAGGCTTATTGTTATCATATGTTTTGTTCTCCTTAACTATAGTTTCGTATCTATAATCAATATGAGATTGGCGACTAATAAATGAATATGTTATTAAAACAGAAAAAAGCCGCCCTTATAAAAAAGACGGCTTTTGTGTTTGTTAGGCAATTATGCCTGCTGCTCTGAGAGAGTCGAGTAGTGCATTAAGAGTGGTTGCTGTTTGTTGTGCTGTTGCTGTTGATGGGTCAGCAATGTCTTCAACATTGGCGGCTGTTTGCACAGTGCCGTCAGCACCTGTAGCACCTGTTGGACCTGTTGGACCGGTTGGGCCTGTTGGACCTGTAGGACCCGTAGGACCTGTAGCACCTGATGCACCGTCAGCACCTGTTGCTCCGGTTGCACCCGTAGCTCCTGTTGCACCTGTAGCCCCCGTGGGACCGGTTGGACCTGTAACACCTGTCGAAGGGCCGGCAGGACCCGTAGCTCCCGTTGCACCTGTAGCACCCGAAGCCCCTGTGGCACCTGTGGGACCCATTGGACCCATAGGACCTGCTGCACCGGCTTCGCCTGCCTGACCACGAGGACCGGTTGGACCCATTTCGCCCTGAGGACCTTCGGGACCTATTGGACCTTGACGACCTGCAGGACCTTGCGGACCACGAGGACCTTGCGGACCTCTCGGACCGGGAGGTCCGGGCGGGCAAATTGGACCGTATGAAGGAGGGCAGCTGTTGCAACCGCAATCGCAGTCGCAGCTTTTGCGTTCGCAACCGCATGGGCGTTCGCAATCGTTCCAACCGCAGTTGCAACTGTCATTAAAATTAAAGATTGACATTGAGAATTCTCCTTTTGTAAGATTTGCAGCCGTTTTTATTTGTTTTTATAACGGCTAATTAAGTAACGCCGATTTTGAATAAAGCACGGTAACAAGAAGCCGTTTTGCAAAAGAGAGCAAAACAGTCTAATCGGCACTTACACTACATTTTATTAAGTTTTTGATTTCTTGTGAAAATAAATTGATAAAAAACTTAAATAAGTGCAAGGTTTTGCAAAGCTTCTTTGTAATTTTTGGACGGCTGCACACCAAATAGTATATCGACAAGCTCCTCGTCTTTAAAATATGCAACAGCAGGGAACCCCCAAATACCGTATTTTTTTGCCGCTATGGGGCTTTGGTCAAAATCGACCTTTATGCAGCAGAATTTAGGGCTTGCAGCTTGTTCCATTTCTGCAATAATTTCATCTACTCCGGGGCACAGGCAGCACCATTTTGTGTAAAAAAACACTAAGGTGCTGCCTTGTTTTTTTGTTGTGTTAAAGGTTTGGTCGTTTTGTTCTGTCATTATGTAAACATTCCTTTCGGTTTTAAAAAATATGGTGTATTTTTGCCTCAAAAAGAGCAAAAAACGCAAAAATATTCATATTATATGAGCCGTTGGAAAATTTGTTTACACTTTGCTCTTTTTTTAACAACTTTTTTTCTTTTTGCTATTGACATTTTAAAACTATTGGTATATTATATAGGTAACACGGTGGCACTAAGTGTCATTTAGGGTCATTAAGGTTACAAAAAAGGGGGCGGCAAAGTGTTTTTTACTCACTCGACTAACTCTGTTGATGCTAAAGGCAGAATTATTTTGCCGCAAGCTTTCAGAGATAAACTGGGCGAGGTTTTCTATCTTGCCAACGGGTTTGAGGATTGTATTCAAGTTTTTACAACCGAAACATTCGAAAAACGGGTAAAAAAAATAACCGCCAGCCTTCCGGCAAAAAAAGCATATGCCGTAATTCGCAGTTTGGAAGCGGAAGAAGTTAAGCTGAATGCACAGGGGCGGGTTACAATTTCGGCTAACTTGCGTAGCAAGCATAACATAAAAGACGAAGCCGTAGTGCTTGGTATGGGCGATTTTATTGAGATTTGGGACAAGACCACTTATGATAAAAACCAAAGCGACAACAAGGAAGATTCGGATTCTGCTTTGCTTTCGTTAAGTTTTGAAATCGAGTAAGAAATAAAACAAAAAATTAACAAAAAGCAGAAGGGGTGCGGCAATGGAATTTAATCACGTGCCGGTTTTGCTGAACGAGAGTTTAGACGGGCTTAACATCAAGCCCAACGGAATATATGCCGATTGCACAGCCGGGGGCGGAGGGCACTCTGCCGAGATTTTAAAGCGGCTGCAAAACGGCAAGCTGATTATGATAGACCAAGA
>JAISII010000073.1 GCA_031262125.1 Oscillospiraceae bacterium
GTTAAAAACGCTGTTTTTGCATCCTTGCCCGTCAAATCCTCCGGCACTGCGTTAAGGTAGCAGTCGGATGCCGACGGTGCGGCAATTACCGCTTTTGCAAGCTGCGTAACGCCGTTTGTATTTAAAAACTCACGAGATATATCTACAATAGTGCTGCCGTTCCAACGCATTAACAGGCGTGGCGTTTTATCTACCACGGCAACAGGTGTTGCCTCTAAATTTTCTTCTGCTGCTGCGGCAATAAACTTGTCTGCATCTGCGGGGTCAAGCACAACCGCCATTCTTTCCTGGCTTTCGGAAATTGCAAGCTCGGTGCCGTCCAGACCTTCGTATTTTTTAAGCACACGGTTTAAATCAATAACCAAACCGTCTGCAAGCTCGCCTATTGCAACACAAACGCCGCCTGCACCAAAATCGTTGCAGCGTTTTATAAGGGTCGAAACTTCTGCCTTGCGGAACAAGCGTTGAATTTTCCTCTCCTCAACAGGGTTACCCTTTTGCACCTCGGCACCGCATTGTTCTATCGAACTCTCGGTATGTGCTTTGGAAGAACCCGTTGCACCGCCGCAGCCGTCTCGCCCTGTTCTACCGCCCAAAAGCACAATAACATCGCCGGGGGCAGGCACTTCTCGCACTACATTAGACTTTGGACCTGCACCTATAACCGCACCGATTTCCATACGTTTGGCAACATATCCGGGGTCGTAAAGCTCGGTAACCTGCCCTGTTGCAAGCCCGATTTGGTTGCCGTAGGAGCTGTAGCCCTGTGCCGCACCGGTGGTGATTTTGCGTGAGGGGAGCTTGCCGGGTATTGTTTTCTCAAACGGGATTGTAGGGTCGCCGCTGCCCGTAACACGCATTGCTTGATATACATATGACCGCCCCGACAGCGGGTCTCGGATAGCTCCGCCCAAGCAGGTTGCAGCCCCACCGAATGGTTCAATCTCGGTTGGGTGGTTGTGTGTTTCGTTTTTAAACTGAATAAGCCATTGCTGCGGCTTGCCGTCAATTTCTACGGTAGCCTCTATAGAACAGGCGTTTATTTCTTCGCTTTCGTCCAAATCGGGGATTTTGCCCTGTTTTTTCAAAAAACGCATCCCAGCCAGTGCCATATCCATTAGTGAAATATCTTTAGCCGTTTTTCCGCTGAAGATTTCTTCTCTAACGCTCAAATAATTTTTCAATGCATCTTCTATAGCAGCCGACAGCCCGCCCTGCTCAACCTCGACCGAAGTTAGCCTTGTTAAAAATGTGGTGTGGCGGCAATGGTCGCTCCAATAGGTGTCTATTACCCTAATTTCGGTTATTGTGGGGTCACGCTTTTCGGTGTTTTTAAAATAATCACGGCAAAAAACCAAATCCGAAACAGTCATCGCCAAACCCAATTGGCTATGGAACTCGGCAATTTGCTCATCGGTTTTTGCAATAAAGCCCGTCAAAACCTCAACCTGCTGCGGCACATCAAAGCTTTGCTCCAATGTTTTTGGCTTTTGCTCTGCGGCAACACGGCTCTCTACCGGGTTAATAAGATAATTTTTAATTTTATCAATCTGGTTTTGCGTTAAGTTGCCTGTAAGGGCAACCACACGTGCGGTTTTAATAAGCGGGCGTTCTTTTTGGGTTAGCAGCTGCACGCACTGTGCCGCCGAATCTGCTCTTACATCGTACTGCCCGGGCAAATATTCTATGCTGATAATTTGCGTTGCCTGCGGCAAATCTAATCTTTCACGGTACACAATATCGGCGTTAGGCTCCGAAAAAACAATGCCCAACGCTTCGTCAAATTCTGCCCCAGTCGGCCCCTGCACGTCGTACCTGTTAAAGTATCTTACTTCCTCTAAGGTATCAATGCCCAAATTGTCTTTAATATCCGCCAGCATATGTGTTGCAGCAACATCAAACCCCGGCTTTTTTTCTACAAAAACTCTTAAAACTTCGTTCATCATACTTCCCCATAATAAAACTTAAATTTATTCAATTTATTCTACCATAACGGCACAAAAAAGTAAAGGGGTATTAAAGTTGGAAGCTATGCCGCTGAATCTTGCGATTTTATTCGTCTATAGAATAATTTTTAATTGCATACTCTAAAAAAATATTAATTATTTCATTACGTGAGCGTGCGGTTTTATCTGCAATTGCCTCAAGCTCCGACAGGGTTTCTTCTTTAATTCTTATGGAAAATACTTTGTGTCCATCCTCACCTTTTTTGCCGGGTTTTTTTGAAATTACTATTTTATTATTCATCTCTCAACACTCCTTTCACATAATTTTAACTTGTTTTTATGCAATAAAATATGTTATAATATATGTTGTGTTTTTAACATATGCTTATTCAGGAGGGTTATATGACTAAATCGGTTTGTTGTTTTACAGGACACAGACAATTAAACAAAGCGGAAGAAGACCTTATTGCTGCTCGTTTAACAGGCACTATCCGTGAAATTATCCGTTTAGGCATAAATACTTTTTTAACCGGTGGTGCCTTAGGGTTCGATACAATTTGTGCTTTAGCTATCTTAAATTGCAAAAAAGAATTTCCTGATATAAAACACGTTTTGGTTTTGCCTTGCCAAAACCAAACAAGGCATTGGAATGAAGACGACATAAAAAAATACAACCTTATCTTAAAAAAAGCAGACAAGGTTATATATACTTCAAAAAACTATTTTAATGGTTGTATGCACAAACGCAATCGGTTTTTAGTCGACAATAGCGGCGTCTGTATTTGTTATCTTAAAAAAAGATACGGCGGGACTTTTTACACAGTTAATTATGCCGAGAAAATCGGTATTAAAATTATAAATTTAGCCGCTGATTCTCCCAATTTGCAAAAGCCCTTGTGGTAATAAAAACTACTTGACAAAATGCAAATTTTGTATATAATATAAGTGAAGGGCTTACCGATAGACGGTGTCCCCTTAAAAACGGATAAAAATGACCGCCTTATTGGGAAGTTAGGCGGTTATTTCTTTTTATCGTTATTATTAACGATTGCAGAAACAATTGTTACTATTAGTCCTAATAAAGCAATAAGCTCTAAAGTACTCATTAGCACAACCCCCTTTCCTATGTATTGCCCTGATGTGGCTGAAGTTTGGAAAGAAAAGAGGAACACCGCCTACCGACTGGTAAGCCTTCGATTAAATTATACTCTTTTAAAGCCGTTTGTCAAGCACAAGCGGCTCGTTTTTTGCCGACTTTAAGGTAAAAAAGATTTGCAAAACTTTGCTTAATATAAAAAAACAAGAACCATTACCCGCAATCACACAAATTTTAATAAAAAAAATCAAAAAATTGCAAAATAGGGTTTTCATTTTTTGTTTAAATGTGGTACAATAATAAAAATAATGAAAAATTGTGTAAAAAAGCGGGGGAAAGCTATGGAACAACCCGAAAATCAGATAATTTACGGTCGCAAACCTGTTATGGAAGCTTTAGAATCCGGCAATGCTGTAGAAACTGTGTTTTTCTGCGGCAAACCCTCGGGTTCGCTTTTGCCGATTGCCGGGGTTGCACGGGCAAACGGCGTTGTTATAAAAGAGGTTGTTAAGGCAAAGCTGGACGCTATGCTGCCCGATGTTAACCACCAAGGCGTAGCCGCTGTTGTTTCTCCAAAAGAATATTGCACCGTTGAGGAAATTTTGGCTTTGGCAGAGCAACGGCAACAGCCGCCTTTTTTGGTAGTTTTGGACGGCATTGAAGACCCGCATAACTTGGGTGCAATAATACGCACAGCCGAATGTGCAGGAGTGCACGGAATTATTATTCCAAAACGGCGTAGTGCGGCTTTAAGCGGGGCTGCTGTAAAAACCTCGGCAGGGGCTTTGGCACATATGCTTGTGGCAAGGGTGAGTAATATTGCAGAGGAAATCCGCCGACTGCAAGACAAAAACATTTGGGTTTATGGTGCAGATATGGACGGTGAACCCTACCTGCAAACCGATTTTTCGGGTGGGGCTGCGTTGGTTATCGGCAACGAGGGCAGCGGGCTTTCATCTTTGGTTGCCGCAAGGTGCGACAAATTGGTGTCTATTCCAATGCGGGGCAAAATAAATTCTCTTAACGCATCGGTAGCGGCGGGTGTGCTTATTTTTAAAATTGCCTCCGGCAGAGAGTAAAACTTTATTTAAGCAAATAATAATCAGCATAAAACGCAGATTTTATCTATTTAGGAGGGTCGCCCTGTATGGACGAAAAAGAAGTTGTAAACGGGCAGTCGGATTTAAACGGCGAAATAGCTGCATTGCATTCAGAGGACGAGCTTCTTTTGGAAATTTTAACCGAAGCAAAAGCTCTTCACGAAGAAGCATCAATACAGGCGAAAGAGCAAAAAGCAATAAAAAAAGACGACGGCTCCGAGATTTTCAGCAATAAAAATAAAGAACCTCGCCTTATTAATATTAACCCTCTCGATTTAGACGGGGGTTCTGCTCAAAACGCCGAGCGGGAAAACGCAAAAAAACTGCTAAAACAGCTCGAAGCCCAGCGTATGGCTAAGACAATCGAGTTTTCCGAACCCGTACAGCCCGCAGAAGAGGCTGAACAACCACAGGAAGTTACAGCCCAGCCTAAAAAAACCACAGCACTTATCAGCGAGGATAGCATAGAGATATCTTTGCAAGTTGGTGCTAAAATGAACCAAACCGACGATGACGAAACGCCGAGCATTACCACAGCAAACATTAAAACTGTCGGCACCGTCGAAGAAGAAAAAATATCGCCTTATGAGAAGCACTTTGGCACCGACACCTTCGACAGCCTGCGTGTTTTAAAAGATTACGAAGATGATGTAAGCAACTACGAAAAGCTTTTCGGCACGCCAAAGCCCACAAATATCGAAGCTCAGGCGGTAATTAACCGTGTGCCGAATTATCGTGCCGAAATTAAACTGGATAAAATTAATTTGTCGGCGGGCAAGTTTTCGGAAATTTTAGAGAGTGAGTACCTTGAATATGTAGGCTCTAACGACCCGATGATTACCCAATCCGCCGAGCCTGCCGCCCCCGCAAGCACTGCAAAGGGAGAGCAAAAACCCGAAAAGAAAAGCTTTACGGCAGCATTAACAGGGCTTTTTGCAAACAAAAACCGAGAATCAACAAGCACACAGCGTGCCGATATTGTAGAGGATTTTAATACCCCAAAAGATGCGAAAAAGATTTTTGCCGAGCTTACACAAAACCACCGCAAGCTAAAGCTGCGTAGCGTTGTTTTGGCTTTTTGTGCGGTTTTATCTTTTGCTCTGGTTATTGTTCGCAGCGTTTTAACAAGCGGCGGCACAACCGAAACACAAGGCTTATCTTTTGTATTTGCACTTTTAAACATATTTATTTTAACGGCAGCAATAATAATTTCTCACGTTGTCATAGCAAACGGCTTAGTGCCACTAATTCGGTTTAAGGGCAACTCCGACACTGCACCCGCAGCGGCGGCGGCAGCATCTTTTTTGCAGGCAGTAGCCGCACTTTTTGGGGCAGATGCTTTTTTTAGCGGAGCTTTAGGAATTTTTACCCCAATTGTAATTACGAGTTTATTTTTAAACGCACTGGGCAAAATCTTTATTTTGCGGCGTGTGCGTGCCAACTTTAAGTTTGTTGCCGAAAAAGGCAAAAAGTTTGCGGTTAAAATTTTTGCGAACGACCAAAAAACCGCACAAAAGCTTGTTGCGGGCTCAGCTGCCGCAAAGCCGCTTATTGCTTATCAGCACAAAACCAATCATCTAAACAACTTCCTCAAAATTTCTTACGCACCCGATTTAAGCG
>JAISII010000092.1 GCA_031262125.1 Oscillospiraceae bacterium
TCTTGCTCTTCGGCGTCTTTTAAATCGTCCTCGGTAAGCTCGCCTGCTTTTTTGGCTGCTTTAAGTTTTTCCATTGTTTCTCGCCGAACATTACGCACCTGCACTTTTGTGTCCTCGGCTAAACGTGCAATTTCTTTGGTTATCTCTTTACGTCTGTCCTCGGTTAGCGGCGGGAAAATCAAACGAATTATTTTACCGTCGTTTTGCGGGTTAATGCCAATGTCAGACATCTGAATTGCCTTTTCTATTTGACGTAAAATAGAAACATCCCACGGCTGAATTACCAGCGTGCGTGCCTCGGTAACCGAAACAGCAGCCAGCTGGTTTATTGGTGTGGGTGTATCATAATAGTCAACGTGCACTTTATCAAGCACGGCAGGGTTTGCACGCCCCGCTCTTATTGAAGCATATTCATCAATAAGGTGATTAATTCTTCTTTGCATACGTTCTTTTGATTTGTCAACTTGTTCAAACATTTTTGTTTCTCCTTGTTATTAATAATAAGTTAAAATTACAAAGCCTAAAACTCAGCTTGTAACAATTGTGCCAACATTTTCGCCTTTTATTGCAAGGCAGATATTATCAGGCTTGTCTATATTAAACACTACAATGGGGATGTTATTTTCCATACACATTGTGGCAGCGGTATTATCCATAACCGCAAGGTTGTTTGTAAAGATTTCGGAATATGTCAGTGAATCGTACATTTTGGCATCATTATTTTCCCTTGGGTCGCTGTCATAAACGCCATCTACCATTGTAGCTTTAAGGAACACTTCTGCTTCAATTTCGGCTGCACGCAGTGCAGCGGCGGTGTCGGTTGTAAAAAACGGGTTACCCGTGCCGCAACCAAAAATTACAACCCTGCCTTTTTCAAAATGCCTGATTGCTTTGTTGCGGATATACGGCTCTGCCACTTGACGCATTGTTATTGCAGTTTGCACACGCACCTGCACGCCCAGCTGCTCCAAAGCATCGGCAACTGCCATTGCGTTCATTGCCGTTGCAAGCATACCAATGTGGTCGGCACGTGTTCTGTCCATATCTTGGCTTGTGCGTCCACGCCAAAAGTTGCCGCCGCCAACAACAATGCCGATTTCGGCTCCCAACTCTACAGCATTTTTAATTGATTTGCAAATTTTAATGAGTGTATCGTTGTCAATCCCGAATTTTTTGTTGCCTGCAAGCGATTCGCCCGAAAGCTTTAATAAAATTCTTTTATACTTAATACTCATAAACACGCTCCTAAAATAACTTATTTTATTATTTACTTTTGCCTTTAATTATATCATAAACGCAATGCGTTTTGATATAATTAGTGCATCGCCTTTTGCCGCAAGGCAAATACAGGCGGCACATATAAATTAATAATACACTATTTGCAACTGTTTGTAAACCCAAATTAAGCTAATTTTCAGATATTTTCAGATTATCAGTTGCCTCAACTTCAATTTCCTGCAAATCGTTCTGTTCGGCTTCTATGGCAGGCACAGCACACGCACGTTTTGATAATTGAATCAGCTCGTCGTCGTCGCTGCCGGTTAAGATTAGCTTATCGCCTTGGTGCAAAACCGTGCTGCCGTTTGGCACAACACGTTTGCCTTGCTGCCACACCATAACAATAAGCACGCTGGCGGGCAGGTTTAAATCCGCTACCTTTTTACCGCACCAAAAGTCGCCTTTTGTAAGTTTTAGCTTTAGCAGCTTTGTTTTGTCGCTGTCGGGGTAATCACTAAATGTGCTCAAAACAGATTCGGCGTTGTCGTCCAGCAAATTCAGCTTGCGGGCAACAACGGGTATTAGTGTGCCCTGAATTGTAAGCGAAAGCAAACAGACAAAGAAAACTATATTAAACAAGGGTTCGCCGAACAAAAGCCCCGACGATAAAACAATGGCGGCAAACGCTATCGAAGAATCGCCCTGCAAGCCCACAAACGCCACAAACGCTTTTTCTTTAAGCGTCATTTTTTTGCTAAACAGCCCTTTATTTTTCCAAAATGGGAACAAGGTTATAAAAACCGAAAGCGGGCGTGCCAAAAAGCACAAAACAATAAAGCAAATAACGCTGGGCAGTGCATAACCAATCATATGGGTTGGCGTTACAAGCAAGCCCAAAATAAAGAACATTATAATTTGCAACAGCCAAGTAAAACCGTCAAAAAAATGCACCATACTGCGGCGTGCAGCAAATTTGGTGTTGCCGATAACAATGCCCAAAATATAAACCGCCAAATAACCGTTGCCGCCCAAAGCAGTGGTTACCGAATAGCAAGCCACAACAACGGCAAACGCCAAAATAAAGTACAACCCCTCAACATCTAAATGTACTTTTTTAAACAAATGGTGTGCCGCAAACGAAAACACAGCCGTAACAATAAGCGACACCCCAATTTGCTGCACCAAAAACCACACAACAGCCCAACCGCTGAGAATATTGCCCTGCAACAGACCCAAAAATGTTACTGTTAAAAGGTAAGAAATCGGGTCGTTGCTGCCGCTTTCCATCTCAATAAGAGAGGCAAGCCCGCCTTTTAGGTTAAGCTTTTTTGTACGCAAAATCGAGAAGGTAGATGTTGCATCGGTACTGCAAACAATTGCACCCAGCAGCAGCCCTTCTAAAATGCTTGATTGTAAGATAAGCACCGCTGCAAAACCGAATGTAACAGCAGTCAGCAATGTTCCAAAAGTTGCCAAAAAACCGGCTTGCAGTGCAACGGGTTTTGCTTTTTTCCACTTCATGCCAAAGCCGCCGAAAAACATTATAAAAACAAGGGCAATTGAACAAATATGATTGGCGAACATAGCATCGTTAAATTTTATACCCACAGGTCCGCTCTCGCCAATAAACATACCCAAGCCCAAAAACAGCAGCAAGGTGGGCACGCCAAATTTATAAAGCAGTTTGCTCGACCAAATTGCAAAAATCAGCAGAACGCTCCCAATCAAAGCCCACCACAGCCAGTCCAGCTGCAACAAATTTTCCAACCTTATTCCTCCCCTACTTTTTTAAATACTTATTATATAACAATAATACCATAATTTAGGCTTTTAAACAATAGTTGTGAGGGCAAAGTTTAAATTTTTCTCATATTTAATATTAATTTATAAAAAAACAGCCCCTCATAAAAATGAGGGACTAATAAAACTATTTAAATTTTTTAAAAATTACAGTCTTTCGCAAACTGCACTGATGTTTGCAGGCAAATCTTCTTCGGCTGCCGAAATGAGCAGGATAATGTTAGTTTCAGCAGTTTCGGACAGATTGTGAAGCTTTGCGAGAAAATCTTCCAAGCCCTCTGCACCCTCGGGGCAAATTTTAAAAGTAGAGTCTATCAGAATATCGGTAACATCATAGTTCCCGGCACAAATACCGCTTACAAAGCCGAAAAGCATACTATAGCCCGAAACAAGGTATTGGTCGGTATCTATCAAACGTGCTTTGTGTGTTATGTCGTAAGTGAGCTTTGCACCTTTTTCAATAACAACTACATTGCCTACCGAAGCGGCAACAGCCTCGTTTGCAAGCTGAATAAGCTTTTTTGTTTTGCCCGAACCCTTTTTTCCAATAATAAGTGTAACCATTTTAACTTCCTCCATTTTTATAAATAAAACTATTTCTTATTTTAGATTGTGCAGAGCAGACGGAGTTATTTTGGCGAATATTTTCTGCAGTCTGCATTATTATTTGTTATTTAGCTTTAAGAGAGTCTTGCTTCTAAAATTGCTTTTTCGCTCTCGTAACCCGGTTTGCCCAAAAGTGCAAACATATTCTTTTTATAGCTTTCTACCCCGGGTTGGTTAAACGGGTTAACGCCCAAAATATAGCCCGATATCGCACAAGCCTTTTCAAAAAAGTAAACCAAATAGCCCAGTTCGAACTCGTTTGCTTGTTCAATTTCGATTACTACATTCGGCACTCCGCCGTCGTTATGAGCCAAAACAGTGCCCAAAAACGCTTTTTTATTAACAAAATCAACCGTCTTGCCCGATAAAAAGTTCAAACCGTCAACATCTTCGGCATCGCTGCCGATTGTAAGCTGCCGCTGCGGGTTTTTGTACATAACTACGGTTTCAAACAAATCACGACGCCCGTCTTGAATATATTGCCCCATAGAGTGCAAATCGGTAGAAAACACTACGCTTGCCGGGAAGATACCCTTATGGTCCTTGCCCTCGCTCTCGCCGTACAGCTGCTTAAACCATTCCGACATCATCGCAAACGACGGCTCGTATGCAACCAAAAGCTCGATTGATTTGCCTTTGCGGTACATAATGTTCCTTATTGCCGCATAGCGGTAGCAAGGGTTGGTGCTTAGGTCGCAAATGCTAAAATCGGCTTGTGCTTTTTGTGCACCTGCCATTAAAGCATCAATATCTGCTCCGCTGACGGCTATTGGCAACAAGCCAACGGCAGTAAGCACAGAAAAACGCCCGCCAACTTCGTCGGGCACAACAAAAGTTTCAAAGCCCTCTCGGTCGGCAAGTTGCTTTAATGTCCCACGGGATTTATCGGTAGTGCAGTAAATACGGGATTTTGCCCCTTCTTTGCCGTACTTATTCTCCAGCAATTCTCTAAAAACTCTAAAAGCAATTGCCGGCTCGGTAGTTGTGCCGGACTTTGAAATCATATTGATAGAAATATCTTTACCCTCGCAAATTTCAAGCAACTCAGCCACAGCGGTTGAGCTTATGCTGTTGCCTGTGTAGTAAATTTGCGGTGTATCTTTGCACAAAGCATTATAGTTCTGCGATTTTAAAAATTCTATAGCAGCCCTTGCCCCCAAATAGGAGCCGCCAATGCCGATAACGATAAATATATCGGTATCTTTCTTGATTTTTTCGGCTGCAGCCTTAATGCGTGCAAATTCTTCTTTGTCATAATCGGTGGGTAATGTAAGCCAACCTGTAAATTCGCTGCCCAAGCCCGTGCCGGTGTGCAGCAAATTGTGTGCTGCGGCAACCTGCGGCTCTATGGCGGCAAACTCGCTGTCGGTTACAAACCCTTGCAAATGCTTTTCTTCAAGCGTTGCGGGCATTTTATGTAAACCTCCGTATGCAAAGGGCAAAAGCCCAAATGCTTTATTTTTAACTATTATAAACTATTTTAAAATTGTTTGCAACTGTTTTCAAGAATTATTTATACTAACTTCACATTAGTTACGCTTAAAATGCGAATAACCAATAAAGCAAAACGTCCAAAATCGATTTATAAGTCATTTCTTCCGAGCCGGTTTTAGCTCTTATCGGAAACTGGGCAATCATCTCGCCCTCCATAAGGTATTTTAAAACGCCAACCTGTTCCCCAGGCGAAATCGGTGCTGCAAAGCTCTCGGGCAGTTCAATTATCGGGGTAATTTTTTTAGAATTTTCGTTAGACAGCACTACTTTTTTGTTAACATCACATTCAAGCTCAATTGTAGGGGTCATTCCGTTGCTTACCTTAAGCTCCTCAATACCCTCCGTTGGCAAAGCCAAATTTGCCATTTTATAGTTTGCAAAGCCAAAGTCCAGCAGTGTTGTGGCATCCTTAAACCGCTCGGTGCCGCTTTGGCAGCCCAGCACTACAGCACAAACAGCCATATCGTTTTTAACCGCACTTGCCGAGATGCAGCTGCCTGCCTCTTCGGTTGTGCCTGTTTTAAGCCCTGTTATGCCGCTGTAGGATTTTAAAAGCTTGTTGCTGTTTACTATCTGAGTTTTCCCTCCACGCAATGTGTCAAGCCAAATGGAGGAGTACTCGATTATTTTTTCGTGCTTTAGCAGCTCTGCCGACATAACGGCAACATCAAAGGCAGATGTTACGTGTCCGCCCTCTTCCTCGCCGTTGCAGTTTTTAAAAACCGTGTCATTCATCCCAAGCTCTTTTGCACGGGTGTTCATTTTTTCTACAAAAGCCGTTTCGCTTCCGGCGAGTGTTTCGGCAAGTGCAAGCGTGGCATCGTTTGCCGAGGCTACCATTGTCGCTTTAAGCATATCGCTTACCGACATTACCTCGCCCTCTACCAAAAAAACATCTGCCCCCGGCACGGCCGCCGCCTTTGCCGAGACTGTAACATCGGTGTCAAAAGCAATTTTGCCGTTTTTAACAGCCTCCAACACCAAAAGAGCCGACATTATTTTAGTCAGCGAAGCCGCAGGGCGTACCTCGTGTGGGTTCTTTTCATAAAGCACTTTGCCTGTGGTAACTTCAATAAGCACAGCCGACGGAGCCGAAATCTCGCTTTGCGTAACCGCATTTATGTTAATAATACTTAACGGAGAAAGCAGTAATATTACAGTTAGTATTATTGAAGCAAGCTTTTTAGAAAACATAAAAACACCTCGTTATAAAATAAATAATTATTTATAATTATGATGTTTTAAAGTGTTTTATGCGTAGTAAACTTTTTTCTCCCCCTGTCGGCTTCGCCGACATCCCCCTCTAAGAGGGAGACTTTTTAGCTCTCTTTTTTGAGTGCACCCCAAAGCCTCCCTCTTAGAGGGAGGTGGCAGAGCGTAAGCTCTGACGGAAGGAGAAAAATCAGATGTGGTTTGCTACAGGTCTCTTGAAAGCGGGAAAATTCCCCTCCGTGGAGGGTGGCTTCGCTTAAGCGAAGACGGGGTGGTTTACAAGAAAAAAATCAATCAATCAAGCAAACAAACAGCATGAGCAGCTATGCCTTCACCTGCTCCCGTAAAACCTAAGCCTTCTTCGGTTGTAGCTTTTACCGAAACGCTGTTTTGCGGCAAACGTGCCGCTTCTTCAATATTTTTTATCATTTGCGGTATATAGTCTTTAAGCTTTGGCTGCTGGCAAACGATAATCGAATCTATATTAACAACCTTATAGCCATACACATCCAAAACATCTGCAACATAACGCAACAGCTGCAAACTGTCGGCATTTTTAAACTTTGGGTCGGTATCGGGGAACAATTTGCCAATATCGCCATATGCTGCTGCACCCAGCAGTGCGTCCATAATTGCATGCACCAAAACATCGGCATCGCTATGCCCGAGCAAGCCTTTTTCATAGGGTATCTCTACCCCGCCGAGTATCAGCTTTCGGTTTTCTACAAGACGATGAACGTCGTAGCCGTTACCTATACGCATTTTCAAACTTCTCCTATACAATAGTTACAAGTTGATTTTTTTTTTAATAATTTTTAAAAAAATTATTTTGTGTTGCCAATCCTCATTTTAAGTTTTCTCCTCTTTCGTTTCGCAAAATCGCTTCTGCAAAAACAATATCGGTCGGGGTGGTTAGTTTAATGTTAGTTTCATCGCCTTGGGTTATTGTAACCTTTGCACCAAAAGCCTCGGCAATTGCACAATCGTCGGTGAACTCGGTTTGAGAGCTTGCAGCCGCTGCAACTGCGTTAAGGTACAATTGTTTTTCAAAAACCTGCGGTGTTTGCACAGCAACCAAGCTTGCACGAGGCGGCGTAGCAACAACTGTGCTGTTTTCGTCAATTACTTTTATTGTATCTTTAACCTTTACTCCAACTGCCGCTGCACCGGTTTTTATGCCGCACTCGACTGCGTTGTTTATGCAATCGGGTTTTATAAGCGGGCGGGCACCGTCGTGTATTGCAAAATGGGTGCATTTGCTGCTTGCTGCGGCAATGCCGTTGTTTACACTTTCGGCACGTGTTTGCCCGCCTTGCACAATAGCCGCCACTTTTTTAAGAGAATACTCTTGCACAAACGAACTGAAAACACCCTCGTCGCCTGCTTTGCAAACAACTATAACTTCGCTTATTGTTTGTGCGGCTTCAAACGCTTTTAGGGCATAGACCACCGCCGGCACACCGCACAGAGGTATAAACTGCTTGCTTGTTGTGCCGCCCATACGGGTCGAGCTGCCCGCACAAACTATAATTGCAGTAACATTTGGCATAACATTCACCTTATCAAAAAACTTAGAGGAGGTCAAGCAAAAACTCAACCTCCGGTAAAAAATTATAAACTATAACCCAGCTTAACGGCACGCATATTGGGTTCTAACAAATGCTGCTTAGAGGGCGGAACACACTTTGCAACCGCTTTTTCTAATGCTTCAAAAGAGGAAAATTGTGTTTCTTTAAACAATTTGCCAAGCAAAATAATGTTTGCCAAACCTTGCAGCTCATGTTCTTCGGCAAGCTTTGTTGCGGGAACATAAAAAGCTTTAACATCTGTGCGGTCGGTTTGTTTGCTGACCAACGAGCTTTCTACCACAACAACACCGCCCGGGGTAACGTCGTCAATAAATTTATCAAACGAGGGCAGGTTCATTGCAACAAACGCATTTGGTGTAACAACCAAAGGCGAGCCGATAGGCACATCAGAAACGCAAACAGAGCAGTTTGCAGTGCCGCCACGCATTTCGGGTCCATAGGAGGGCAGCCACGAAACTTCTTTGCCGTCGATAAGACCGGCATAGGCAATAACCTTGCCCGTAAACAGAACACCTTGCCCGCCAAAGCCGGCAATAACAATGTTTAAATTCTTGCTCATTTCAGTCTGTCCCCTTTCTCGCCGTCTTTATATATACCCAGCGGGTAATATGGCAGCATATTTTCCCTTAGCCAGTCAAGTGCCTTAACAGGCGACATCCCCCAGTTTGTCGGGCAGGTAGAAACAACCTCTATGATTGAAAAACCTTTTTTATCTATTTGATTTTGGAACCCTTTTAAAATTGCTTTTTTTGCCTGATTAACATGAGCAACAGAGTCAACCGCAACACGCTGTGCCAGTGCAACACCGTCGAGGGTTTGCAGCATCTCGCACAGTCGGATTGGGTACCCGGCTGTGTTAACATCACGCCCATAGGGTGTGGTTTGTGTTACTTGGTTAGGCAGCGAGGTCGGAGCCATCTGCCCGCCCGTCATACCGTAAATTGCGTTGTTTATAAAAATTATTGTAATATTCTCGCCACGGGTTGCTGCATGTACCGTCTCGGCAGTGCCTATGGCGGCAATGTCGCCGTCGCCTTGGTATGTGAAAACTACATTGTCGGGGTTGGCACGTTTTGCACCGGTTGCAACAGCCGGTGCACGCCCGTGTGGTGCCTGAATCATATCGCAGGAAAAATAATCATAAGCAAAAACAGCACAGCCAACAGGTGCAACACCTACGGTTTTGCCCTCTATGCCCAGCTCGTCTAAAACTTCGCCAACAAGGCGGTGTACAATACCGTGCGTACAGCCCGGGCAATAATGCGTGGGAACATTAAGCAGACCATGCGGTCTTTCAAAAACTACAGCCATCAGTCTGCACCTCCTTGTGCCAAAGCTTTAATCTGTGCCAAAACCTCATCGGGTGTGGGTATAATACCGCCCGTACGCCCAAAGAACTCAACGGGTACTGCACAATCAATTGCCAGCTTAACATCGTCAACCATTTGCCCTTTGCTCATCTCTACCGTTAAAAATGCTTTTGCGGTTTTTGCCGCTTTTTGCAAAACATCGGTCGGGAACGGCCAAAGCGTTATCGGGCGAATAAGCCCTGCCTTTATGCCCTGTGCCCTTGCCATATCAACCGCACTGTGAGATACACGGGAAGATGCACCATAAGCCACAACCACAATCTCGGCATCATCGGTTAAATATTCTTCTGCCATTTGGTGGTTTTGTTTAATAACCTCATAACGTGCAAAACGCTCGTTAACCAAGTTTTCCAAATCCTGCGGCATCATATAAAGCGAGTTTATAACATTATGCTCACGCTTGCCGCCATGCCCTGCTGTTGCCCACGGTTTTTCGGTTTTTTTAACTTCTGCATTATCGTCAAACTCAACAGGCTCCATCATTTGCCCCAGCATACCGTCAGCTAAAATCATCGCCGGCATACGGTATGTATCGGCAAGCTCGAATGCTTTTGCAACCAAGTCTACCATTTCTTGCACGCTGGAGGGTGCAAGTGCAATAACCTGAAAATCGCCGTGACCCAATGCTTTGGTTGCCTGCCAATAGTCCGCCTGAGAGGGCTGAATGCCGCCCAAGCCCGGACCGCCACGCTGTACGTTTATAATAAGGCACGGCAAGTCGGACCCCGCCATATAAGAAATTGCCTCGGTTTTAAGCGAAATACCGGGCGAGCTTGACGATGTCATAGCCCTAATACCGCACGAAGCAGCACCCAAAACCATATTTGCCGCAGCGATTTCCGATTCGGCCTGTAAGTATGTTCCGCCTATTTTAGGCATTTTTTTACTCATATATGCAGCAAGCTCGGTCTGCGGGGTTATCGGGTAGCCAAAAAAATGCTTGCAACCCGCACGAATTGCAGCTTCTGCCAAAGCCTCGTTGCCTTTCATTAAAAATCTTTCTGCCAAAAAAATTCACTCCAATTTTAATTATTTAGTTTTTTTAAAAAAAAATTATTTCTCAACAACAATTGCACAGTCGGGGCACATAATGGCACAAGACTTGCAGCCGATACATTTTTCGGGCACAACCAATTTTGCCGGATGGTAGCCCTTGGGGTTAATAACCTCGGTGTTAAGAGAAATTATCTTCAGAGGGCACGCATTAACGCACAGGCCACAGCCTTTGCAGCGTTGCACATCCACAGTAATTTTAGGCATTTTCCACTGTCCTTTCTTATTACTAATATCAAATTCCTACAAATTATAGCACTAAATTTTAAAAAAATCAAATTTTAAAATGCTTTCACATAAATTTCTACAGGATATATATTTTTTATTGCACTGGGGTCTTCATTTTCGGCAATTTTTTTTGCTGTTTGCTTTTCAACAGCCGTTGCTGCAAGAGGCAATTTTAAAAGTGAAGATAACTCGACCGATTTTTTATACCCCTGCTGCAAAACCTCGGTGGTTGTAAGGTGCTGCAAGTGCGAATTATTTATTACAGCTGTTGGTTGCAGCTGCAAAACTGTGTTTATTTCTTCAAAAAGCTCTGCCGCTTCTTGCACCTTTGGCGTAAGCGAGCGAAAAAAATTGCAAACATAAAACAATGCATAGTCGTCGGCGAGTATTTGTTCCCTATACCGCCCCAAAGCAAAAGCCCCTGCATCGTCGCCGCCCAAATCTATAATTACGGTTGCAGTTTTATCGGTAAAAACCGAAGCAATCTCGGCAGGCAGGCTGGGGACATCTACATTTGTGGCAACAAAGTTTGGTGCAATAACCCTTACCCCTGCGGCTTGCAGTTGGGTTTTATAGTCGCCACTCCTAAAATAGGGGTTAATAATGTCCATATCCACAAGCGTTACGGGTTTGCCGCTGCTTGCCAAACCAAGTGCCAAATTTAGTGCAAGGTTAGTTTTGCCCGCACCATAATGCCCACAGATAATATTAATCCGCTTTAAATAATCGTATATCATTGCCCACCAAACAAACTTTTAACAAGGTTAATTATAAAATCGGTGCCGAAAATTACAGCGGCAACAACCCCTGCAAACAATAAAACCGATACTACCCGCACCCAAAATCGTTTACTATCGCTCATTGGTGCAAAGGTTTCTTCCCCCTGCTGCACATCGTTTTTTGTAACTGTAATTTCTTCAATGTTTTCTTGCTCTAACGGCTCTTGCTCGTTGCTTAATTCGGGCAGTTCGTCTTCTTCAAAACTATCCTCCGGCGGGTTAATAACACCAATGCCCACCAAAGTGTCGTACGCCTTATCGTACGCCGAAAACGGCACTAAAATGTCGCAGTCAAAGCTATGGTCGCCCGTTATTATAGCACCGCTGATTATTTTCTTTATCGGCTTCTCCACAAACGGCACGTTAATATCGGCAAGCATTGCTGATGCACGGGCTTTGTCGGGTCCGCCTACGGTGGCAACAACCACAGGGGTTGTTGGGTCGGTAATTTCTATTGTATTGCTGTTTTTGCAGTTTGCACAGGTCGGCACATCGTCGCCGTAGGGTTGCAAACACTTTTTGCATAATCTCATAATCTTAAAGAACCTTTCTAAAAACAACTAAAACTATTAAATTTATTTTACACTATCTGCATTTTTAAATCAAGCACAAAGCAAAAAATAATTTTTAAAACTCTCTTGAACCTTAGCAAAAACTGTGCTATAATCCCAATATTATGAAAAGAGAAAAAATAACTTCCATAGCAATTACGGCAATGTTTGCCGCTATGATAACCGT
>JAISII010000110.1 GCA_031262125.1 Oscillospiraceae bacterium
ATGGGCGTTATTGACGCAATAAAAAATATTAAAAAATATACAAATGCCGACCCCAAAATTTTAAATCTTATGGAAAGATTAAAAACAACAGAAGAAAACAATATAACTTCTTTAAAGCAATTTTTATAATTTTAAATTTAGCTATAACAACCCCGCTTTGCTGCGTTTTTGGTAACGTAACAGGGCGGGTTTTGTTTTTTTGTGTCTTGCTTCTCTTTTTCTAACATCTTAACATTGCAAACCCGCTCTTTTTGTGCTAAAATTAACAAAACTACAGAATACAGGAAAATCATAAAAATGAAACAATATTTAGAAATCGGGAAAATTGTATCGGTGTTCGGCATAAAAGGTGAAGTCAAAGTTGAGCCATGGTGCGACACGCCGGAGTTTTTTTGCAAGTTTAAAAAGCTCTATCAAACGCCAAACGGCGGCGAAGCGTTAAGCATAAAAAGCCGCCCGCACAAAAATATGGCGTTGTGCAAAATAGACAATATCAACACCCCCGAGCAAGCCCATGTGTTCGTGGGCAAAATTTTATACATAAACCGTGATGATGCAAAGCTGCAAAAGGGCGAATATTTTGTGCAGGACCTTATTGGGCTTTTGGTGCTGGACAGCCAAACAGGGCAAACCTACGGCACAATTGCCGACGTTTTAAAAACCGGGGCAAACGATGTCTATGCCGTAAAGACCGACGAAAACGCCGGGGTTAAAGACTTTTTAGTACCCGTAATACCGCAAATTGTGGTAGAAAAAAACGCCGAGGAAGGCTATGTTAAAATTTGCCCGATGGAGGGACTTTTTGAATGAGAATTGACCTGATAACACTCTTCCCCGAGATGTGCAAAGCAGTTATGAGCGAAAGCATTATTGGGCGTGC
This sequence comes from Oscillospiraceae bacterium, assembly GCA_031262125.1. Classification (GTDB taxonomy): domain Bacteria; phylum Bacillota; class Clostridia; order Oscillospirales; family Acutalibacteraceae; genus JAISII01. The sequence continues at coordinate 881 of JAISII010000110.1, forward strand.
ACAAAAAAGCGGTGCAGTGCAGCTGCACTTTCACCAATTGCGGGATTTTGCATTAGACAAGCACAAGCGTGTTGACGACAGCCCCTACGGCGGCGGCAACGGTATGGTAATGCTGTGCGAACCCATAGCCCTTTGCATTGAGCATATTGCACAACAAATCGGGCAAAAACCATATGTAATCTATATGTCGCCAAAAGGCAAGGTTTTAAAACAGCAAGCACTAAAAGAGCTGACAAAGCACGAGTATATAACCATACTTTGCGGGCATTATGAGGGCGTTGACCAACGGGTTTTGGATGAGTTTGTCGATGAGGAAATCTCGATAGGCGATTATGTGCTTACGGGGGGCGAGCTGCCTGCACTGGTGCTTATGGATTCTTTGCTGAGGCTGGCACCCGGCGTGCTTTCGGCAGACGAATGTTTTATTAACGAAAGCCACTACAACGGTCTGCTGGAGCATCCGCAATACACAAAGCCCGCCGTTTGGCATGGTGAGGCAGTGCCCGAGGTTTTGCTGTCGGGGCATCACTCAAATATAGAAAAATGGCGGCAAGAGCAAAGCGAAAGCCTAACAAAAACTCATCGCCCCGATTTGCTTGCCGAAGAATAATTGCTGCAAAGGCTTTAATTTTAACTATAAAAATGCAAAAAAATCTTTTGTGTAATATTAATAAAAATGCATGTGTATTTTTGGTGAAATTGCCCAAAGAAATACTTTAAAATTTTGACAAAATGTGCATAGAACCAAAGTTTTTTTAAAAGGTTGACTATACTTTTAAATTGTTTATAATATATAAATAGGTATTATATTACATAATGTAATATTTTAAGAGTAATTGTTCTATATTTTAATTATATGTCAAGGTAGGTATAAATAGATGTTTGTTCAAGAAGTAACAGTAAAAAACAAAGCCGGTTTGCATGCACGCCCCGCAACTTTTTTCATTCAAAAAGCAAACGAGTATAAATCCACAATTTGGGTAGAAAAAGACGAACGCAAGGTTAATGCAAAAAGCCTGTTGGGCATTTTGTCGCTGGGCATTGTGGGCGATGTTCAAATTAAAATAATCGCCGACGGTTCCGACGAAAAAGACGCTGTTGAAGGCTTGACTGCTTTGGTTGAGTCCGGGTTCGCCGACTAATTTAACCAAACCTAATTTTTAAAGTTAAGCAGACTTCGGCCAAGTCTGCTTATTTTGTTTTTATTTTAAAAAAGGTGCTGCAAATGACACAATTTGAAGAAAAGCTCCTCCGCTTACGTAAAAAAGCTATGGCACTGCCGCTGTCGCCCGGCGTTTATATAATCAAAAATAATAGCAACGAGATTATCTACATCGGCAAAGCAAAAGCACTAAAAAACAGGGTCAGCCAATATTTTGGTGCACAGCATAACCTTGCACAAAAGGTGCGGCAAATGGTTTTTTATGCCGAGAATTTCGACTATATAATAACCGACAGCGAATTTGAAGCTCTGGTGCTTGAAAACAGCCTGATTAAGCAGCACAAACCCAAATATAACATCCTGCTAAAAGACGACAAGGGCTACAGCTATGTTAAAATAACCAAAGAGCCATGGCGTAGAATTTCGGTCGTTTTTCAAAAAGATAAAGAGGAAGGCACTGCCGATTATATAGGCCCCTACAACAGCCATTTTGCGGTTAACCAAGCCTTTTTGCAGGCGGTAGGCATTTTTAGGCTGCCAACCTGCACACGCAAGTTCCCCAAAGATTTTAAAAAAGAACGCCCCTGCCTAAATTACTATATCAAACGATGTTCCGGCGTGTGCCGTGGCAACGTGCCTTTGGCAGAATATAACGAATCGGTTGACGGTGCGTTGGACTTTTTGCGGGGAGGCAGCGGGTCGTCTTTGCAAAGCTTAACCGAGCAAATGGCAGAAGCCTCCGAAAATTTAGAGTTTGAAAAAGCCGCAAAAATCCGAGACAGAATAAACGCCATAAAATCGCTAAAGCAAAAGCAAAAAGTTGTGAGCAACAAGGTTTTGGAGCAAGATATAATTTCTTCCGTAACCGACGGCAAAACAACCGTTTTTCAGGTTTTTCGCATTAAGGGCGGGCGTTTGTACGATTCGGAGTATTTTACCTTTTTGTATAAAAACGACAACGACTTTGCCTCAACGCAAAGCAGCGAAAACACAACCGAAGCCAACAGCGAAAAAAGCACCGAGCTTTCCGAATTTATCGTGCAATACTACAGCATTAGAACCGATATACCAAAAAATGTTACCATCGACCGTCCGTTGGAGGATGCACCCCTGCTGGAAGACTGGTTAACCAAAGCAAGGGGCAGCCGTGTCTATATAACCTCGCCCCAAAAAGGCGAGCAAGCCCACCTTGTGGCAATGTGCCAAAGCAACGCATTGGAGCAGCTTGCACAGCTTAAAAACTCAAACGTAACCGAGTTTGGCGTGCTGACCCAACTGCAAAAACTGCTGGGCTTGCAAAAAATCCCCGAGTATATTGAAAGCTACGACATTTCTCACACTGCAGGCGACGAAAACGTAGCCGGTATGGTTGTTTTTAAAAACGGCAAGCCGTACAAAAACGCCTACCGCAAATTTAAAATAAAAACGCTTGCGGGGCAAGACGACTACGGCTCTATGGCGGAGGTTTTAGAACGCCGCTTTAACGAATACCTCAACAACGCCGAGGGTTTTAGTACTTTGCCCGATTTAATTTTGCTCGACGGCGGCAAAGGGCAGGTTGGTGCAGTTGTGCCTGTGCTAAACTCGCTGGGCATTGACGTGCCGCTTTTTGGTATGGTTAAAGACGACAAGCACCGCACCCGTGCCCTTACTACGGCAGAGCAAACCGTCGGCATACAAAACAACCGTGCAATTTTTACTTTCATCTCAAAAATTCAAGACGAGGTTCACCGTTTTGCAATCGGCTACCACAAACAACGGCGTAGCAAATCGGCTTTTAAAAGCTCCCTGACAAATATCGAGGGCATTGGCACCGAGCGGGCAAAAGAACTTTTACGCCACTTTAAAACCATAAAAAACATCAGCAATGCCGACCTAAGCGAGCTTGAAAACGCCCCGAAAATGAACCGCAACGCAGCCCATAGCGTATATAGCTATTTTCATCAAGAAGATAACGATGCTGATATAGATTTTAAGAAAGAAGATTAACCAAATGAGAGTTATTGCCGGACAAGCCAAAGGTATTCGGCTGCAAACGCCGGAAGGCTTGGACGTTCGCCCCACTACCGACAAGGTTAAAGAAGCTGTTTTCTCAGCAATTCAGTTTGAAATACCGGGTGCCACTTGCCTTGACTTGTTTGCGGGTTCTGGTCAAATCGGCATCGAGCTGCTAAGCCGTGGGGCTGCAAGCGTGATTTTTACAGACAAAAGCCGCAAATCGCTGCAAACTGTGCAAGCAAACCTTGAAAAAACAAAGCTGCAAGCCGCCGCACAAGTTTTTCTGCGTGACTCGCTCGTTTTTTTAGAAGCTACAGACAATAAGTTTGACATAATCTACATGGACCCGCCATTTGCCGCCGGTTTAATGGAGCAAGCCCTAACCCTTGCTCAAGAAAAATTAGCCCAAAACGGCAAAATAATCTGCGAATATCCCCAAGAAATTAAGCCAAAAACCGTATTTGAAAAAATTTTACTTGACAGAGAATATAGCTATGGTAAAATATGTATAGGTATATATAAGTTTAAATTAATTTAAACTTATAATTTATACTCGCCGTGCAGACTGCCGAAGGCAGTCGCACGATGCGTAATTTTTATGACGCATTCGCTTTTAGCCTACAAGGCTTGTGTGTAATTCATGTTTTTTTAAGCCTAAAAGGCAAATGGTCATAAAAAATGACAAAAATTAAAACCAATCAATAATCGCAAAAAAAGGAGGTGCTTTTTTGCAGCAAACCGTAATATGCCCCGGCAGCTTTGACCCCATTACAAACGGGCATTTAGACATTATTACCCGTGCATCCAAAATGTTCGACAAGGTTATTGTTGCCGTGGTTAAAAACCAAGACAAGCACCCCTCTTTCACTATAAATGAGAGGATAGCTCTGCTGCAAGCCTCGACTTTAAATTTGCCGAATGTAGAAATTGTGGGCTTTGACGGTATGCTTGCAGAGTATGCAAAAACCGTAAACGCATATGCAATTGTTAAAGGCTTGCGTGCTGTGTCCGACTTCGAGTACGAATTTCAGCAGGCACTTATAAACCGCAAACTAAACCCCGATTTAGACACTATATTTTTTACAACCAGTCAAGAGTATATGTATCTAAGCTCAAGCATTGTTAAGCAAGTAGCATCTTTGGGCGGCGACATTTCACCCTTCGTGCCCCCACAGGTCTGCTCAGATATATCAAAACGGCTTGCGCCGAAATCTTAAAAAAATATTTTAAAAAAAGGGAGCTACGGCTATGAAAATCGAAGAACTGTTTGACGAATTGCAGGATATGGTACACGAGGCAAAGGTTATGCCGTTTATGGGCGGCAAAATCCTTCTCGAACCCGAAAGAATTCTGGACCTGTTGGAAGAAATCCACGACAATATGCCGCTGGAAGTTCAGCAGGCAAAATCAATCGTGCACGAGCGTAACCAAATTCTTGCCGAGGCAAAGCGTGAGGGCGAGGACATCATCCGCAACGCCGAGGAACGCCGCAAGAACTTAATCAAACAAAGCGACATTGTACATCAGGCAACATTGCAGGCTAACGAGATTATCGCAGATTCTAAGCAAAAAACCACCGATATGCGTCGTGCCGCCAACGATTATGTAGAAAACCTGATGAAGCATATCGACGACTCGATTACCGAGCATCTTAACGAGCTTAGAAAAACCCGTGCCAGCATTAAACAGCAAAGCCCCCGCACCTAATTGTGTTTTTTTGCACTTTTGCGGCACAAATAAAATTGCATTTGTTTACACTAAAACAGCCGCCGGTTTTTGCCGACGGCATAGTTTGTTTTAAGGAGGATTTGAGTATATGACAAATCAAGAGATTTTAGATAGCGAGGGTGTTCAACCCGAAGAAAAAGAACCCTCCCTCGGTTACATAATGAATCTGCGTAAATATGTAGGGCATTCTCCCCTTATTATGTGCGGAGCAGGTGTGATTGCAGAAAACACACAGGGAGAAATCCTACTTGGTCGCCGCCGTGATAACGGTATGTGGGATGACGCAGGCGGTGCATTGGAGCTTGGCGAAAGCCTTGAGGACTGTGCAAAACGTGAACTGCTTGAAGAAATGGGAATTACTGCAAACCGCCTTGAAGTACTCGGTGTGTTTTCAGGTGCACCGCCTTTTACGTACCCTAACGGCGATGTTGTAGAGAATGTTTCGGTAGTATATGTTTGCCGGGATTTTTGCGGCACACCCAAAGCACAAACGGAGGAAGTCAGCGAGCTGCGTTGGTTCAGTTTAGCTGAGCTTATCAACGATTTTTCGCTGATAAATCCCCCCAGCCGTGTGTTTTTTGAAAAGTATATTGAGAGCAGAAGTCACTAAAGTTTTTTCATTTGAATGAAAAAAGTCCTGAAATCCAAAAGTTTTTTCATTTGATTGAAAAAACTTGATATTTTCTTGCCTTTGTGTTATACTGATATTATACTAATAACAGAAAGACAGGTTTTTTTATGCCCGAAAAATATATTCGCCGAGATAGCCAACTGAATTGGCTTCAAGAATTCAAAGAAAAACCCGTAATAAAAGTTATTACAGGTGTACGCCGTTGCGGCAAATCCACACTATTCAAGCTGTTTGCAGAAGACTTGTTAGCAAACGGAGTAAAGCCCGAACAAATAATTTCAATCAATTTAGAAGAACTCGAAAACGAGAGCCTGCTTGACTATCGTTCTCTATACGAATACTTGAAAGCCCGTTTGTATCCGGGCGGCTATACTTACATTTTTCTGGACGAAGTGCAACGCTGTGAGGGATACGAAAAAGCCGTGGACAGCCTGTATATAAAAGATAATGTAGATATTTATATTACCGGCTCAAACGCCTATATGCTCTCCGGC
>JAISII010000147.1 GCA_031262125.1 Oscillospiraceae bacterium
AAACACGCCGTATTACACCCGAAATGCAACCTATAGCTTTACGCCGACCACTTTGGGTGCATATACGGTGCAGGTTTTTGTGCAGGCGTCCGACAATGCAACGCTTAACCAAACCTATAGCTACACTGTTGCAAACAACGGCAGCGTAAGCACAACCCCTCCGGCAACACCGCCAACATCCACACAACCCGCAAGTACAACAACTCCGTCAATTACAACGCAACCTATCACTACACCACCTGCTATAACTCAACAACCAACGCCAAGTGCAATTGTCGGCGATGCCAATAACGACGGTTCGGTTACAATAGAAGACGTAACCTCAATTCAAAAATATCTTGCTGTTCTTTTAACCGAGAGGCAAATTAACTTAACGCTTGCCGATGCAAACCGAGATGGTTCTGTTAATGTAGAAGATGCAACCACAATTCAAAAATACCTTGCCCAACTTATAACACAATTTTAAGCGAGTAGGGGGAGGTTAACGATGAATAAAAAACTAAATAAAACACGGTTTGTTGCAGCATTGCTTGCCGTGCTTATATGCATAACTTCCTGCATTTTAAATGTGGCAGCCGTTACAACTGACGAATCTGCTGTAGGCTCCGGCGAAAAAATAATAATACATTATAAAAGCGATGTTCAGCCTTATGTTTATTTTTGGAACAGCCTGCCGACAAACACCGAAACAACATACCCCGGCGTAAAAATGACCAAAGATACCACCCAAAAAGGCACAAACTGGTATACCTATACTTTCAGCAACCTTACAAAGGTTAACCTTATGTTTACCAAAGCCGACGGCACACAGCTAAGCGGCGAGCTTACCCGCAGTGTAGAAAGCGGAAAAAGCGGTGAATGGTGGTACACCACAAGCTGGCGAACACGCAACCCCGACGATACTGTACTAAATCCCTCCGATTTAGGCGACCTGCGTGAGGACACCATTTACTTTATTATTACCACCCGATTTTATGACGGCGACACGGGTAACAACGTGCATTGCTGGGACGATGGTAAGGCAGGTAACCCCGACAGCGACCCTGCATGGCGTGGCGACTTTAAAGGGCTTATTGATAAGCTTGATTATATTAAAGCAATGGGTTTTAGTGCAATTTGGGTTACGCCTGTTGTAACCAACGCCTCGGGGTACGATTACCACGGTTACCATGCAATGGACTTTTCTACCGTAGATATTCGTTACGAAAGCGACGGTGCAACCTACCAAGACTTGATTGACGCCGCACACGATAAAGGTATTAAAATTGTTCAGGATATTGTTTTGCAGCATACGGGCAATTTTGGCGAAAGCTTTTTTGCCCCGACTTTTACAAAAAAGTACAATACAATACAAGATTTGGCAACTATAGAAACAAGTATGGTTCCCACCGATTTTCTTTTAAAAACCTTTGGGCTTAATTCTCCCGAAGAATATTATGCACAGCATCCTGATGTGCAATATCAGCAGCGGCTAAATATTTTAAAAGACCTCGACATTCCGGCAAACAATGATGTTGAAAGCCCGGATGGGGATATTTCTAACGATGCTAAAGTGTCCAGAGGAAACACCTATAATGTCAACAACTATTACCACAACGGTTATTGGAAAAGTTTGAACTATGACGATTGGTCTTGCAAATACAGCCAAATTGCAGGCGATTGCGTAGACCTTAACACCGAAAACCCCGCAGTAGCCGATTATTTGACCGAAGTTTACGGCAACTATATTGCAATGGGAGTTGACAGCTTCCGTGTGGATACAGCAAGGCATATTTCACGCCTATCGCTTAATATGATGTACAACACTCAGCTTATGGATTCTGCACTTGCAGCAGGTAACGACAATTTTTATATGTTCGGCGAAGTTTGTGTGCGTGGGCGTGATGTTTGGTACAGAGGGCATGCTTGCGAATCTGCCCAATATTACACTTGGAAAGAGGACGATTCCTCATACGCAAACGCATGGCAGTGGGGGACGGATGCTGACTCGATTAACACAAATATGAACCTTACTTTGCAGCATTGGAGCGACAATGACGGCAAAACCTCCGATACTCAAGCTCCAACTTCCACTAACGCATTTTTAAGCGGCAACGATTACCATACACCCGATTATTCAAAGTTCAGCGGTATGGGTGTTATCGACTTCTTAATGCACTGGAGCTTTGATACAGCACAAGAAGCCTTTAACGCAGGCATAGCCGAAGACAAATACTACAACGACTCCACATATAACGTGGTTTATGTCGATTCTCACGATTATTCGCCCGACAGAGGGCAAAAAACCCGCTTTGCCGGAGGAACCGACACTTGGGCAGAAAACCTGAGCTTAATGTTCACCTTCCGTGGCATTCCGTGTGTTTACTACGGCTCCGAAATCGAGTTCCAAAAAGGCTCGCTTATCGATGTTGGACCTAATGCTCCGCTTTCTACCACAGGGCGTGCATACTACGGCGACAATTTAGAGGGCAGCGTTACCGCCTCGGATTTCTCAGAATACACCGCAACGGGCAAAGTGGCAAGCACACTTAACCAGCCGCTTGCAAAGCATATTCAACGCCTTAACAAAATCCGCCGTGCAATACCCGCTTTGCAAAAAGGGCAATACAGCGTGCAGGGCGTTAACGGCACTATGGCATATAAGCGTGGCTATATCGACCCGCAAACCGGCAAAAAAAGCTTTGTTTGTGTAGCAGTTACCGACGGTGCAACCTTCAGCAACGTACCCAACGGAACATACATCGACGCCGTAACGGGCGACACCAAAAACGTAACAAACGGCTCGCTTTCAATTGCATCAAGCGGCAAAGGCAACGCCCGAGTTTACGTTCTCAGCAGCAACGGCTACAGCGGCATTTCGGGCAAAATCGGCGAAAGCGGCACATTTCTAAAATAACACATCTAAAATTACTTCCTTTTCAATAAATCAATCCTCTTATCTCCTTTTAAAAACAGCCCCGGGTTTTAACGCTCGGGGCTGTTTTTTGCTAATAGCTAATATAAATTATTTAAGTTTTAATTTTATTCAAACAAAAACCAGCCCCGGGTTTTAAGCTCAGGGCTGGTTTTGTGTTTATTATTTAGTTATTAAAAAACGTATTTAAACCTTATTGAGTTCTTCTTCCAACCGCTCTTTACGCCGCTTTTTGCCGATTTGCAGCTGAGAGGCAATAATACCGCAGAACATTAACGCACAGCCTATGTAACTGCGTGGGGTCATAACTTCGCCCGCAAAAAGCCAGCCGCCAAGTGCACCAAATAAAGATTCGCACGAGAAGATGATTGCAGCCTTTGCCGGGGCAACGCCTTTTTGCCCGACAATTTGCAACGTGTAAGCCACGCCCGACGACAATATGCCCGTATATAGCAGCGGAACAATACCCTCTGCCATACCGTCAAAGGTAAAGGTTTCATAAAACGGTGTATTTTGCATAAACCCTTGCGAAAACGGAATTATCGTTATAAGCGACAGCACGGCACAAACATAAAACTGAGTCATAGAAAACCGCAAAGCCGCAACCTTTGGCACATA
>JAISII010000084.1 GCA_031262125.1 Oscillospiraceae bacterium
GACTTACCGATAGACGGTGTCCCTCTATAGCGTGTTTATAACCGCCTTATTTGGGACTGAGGCGGTTATTTCTTTTTGCCGTTGTTACCAACAGCCAAAGAAATTATTGATACTATTACACTTATCAAAGCTAAAAGCTCTAATGTACTCATAGCACAACCCTCCTTCTCTTATGTATTGCCCAGATGTGGCTGAAGTATGGAGAGAAAAGAGGAACACCGCCTACCGACTGGTAAGCCTTCGATTAAATTATACAAACTTTGTCTTTATTTGTCAACAACTTTGTTAATGAATCCAAAGTCTCCCTCTCAGAGGGGGATGTCGGCGAAGCCGACAAGGGGAGAAAACCTAAAAAAGTTGACAACCACTCGGCTTTGTAATAAAATGGATATATCTGCTAAAAATAATGGCAGGTATATTTTGCTTTATGTCAAATTTTCGGTCGGCGAGGAAGAAGGTGTTTGCGGTGGAAAAGAACTTAACTGAGCTTATTGAAGAAATTCAGGAGCTTTTAAGCCAAAAAAATCTGGGCGAAATCCGCAGCAAGCTTATAGCCATGAACCCCTATGACATTGCCGAGCTGTTTGAAGAAATGGATTTTGAAGAGGACAAGGTTCCGCTTTTGTTCCGTCTGCTGCCAAAAGAGCTTGCCGCCGAAACATTTGTAGAAATGGACGACGACACGCAAAAGGTGCTCATTAACAGCTTCTCGGACAGTGAGCTTAAAGAAATTATTGACGAGCTGTATTTGGACGATGCCGTAGGCATTTTGGAAGAAATGCCAGCAAACGTGGTAAAACGTATTTTGCGGCAGACCGACAGCGAAACACGCCTGATTTTAAACGAGCTTTTAAACTATCCGTCCGACAGTGCGGGCTCGATGATGACGCCCGAATTTGTAACCTTACGCCCGAAAATGACGGTTGAGGAAGCAATAAAACGCATACGCCGCACAGGTGTGGATAAAGAAACCATATACACCTGCTATGTAACCAACAATAACAAAACGCTTATTGGCGTTGTTACCATAAAAACCCTTATTTTGGCAGAGGATGATGCCATTGTAGAAGAGCTTATGGAAAGCAATGTTATTAGCGTACGCACCACCGACGACCAAGAAAACGTAGCACAGATGTTTAACAACTACAACTTTTTGGCACTGCCCGTAGTCGACACCGAAAACCGCCTTGTCGGCATTGTTACAATCGACGATGCTATCGACGTTTTGGAAGAAGAGGCTACCGAGGATATTCAAAAAATGGCGGCTATCAGCCCGTCGGACAAACCTTATTTTAAACTGGGCATACTCGAAGCTTTTAAAATCCGCACGCCGTGGCTGCTGTTTTTGATGATTTCGGCTACGTTTACCGGAATGATTATAAACAACGCCGAAACTTCACTTGCCGCTTTGCCTTTTTTAACCGCATATATACCAATGCTTATGAACACCGGCGGCAGTGCCGGAAGTCAAGCGTCGGTTACTATAATTCGTGCGATATCGCTGGGCGAGGTTAGTTTTTTTGATATTTTAAAAATTGCATTTAAAGAAAGCCGAATTGCCCTTTGCTGCGGCGTTGCTTTGGCGGTTTGCAACTTTGCAAAAATGATGCTTTTTGACAATATGGTTATGCACAATAGCAGCATAACGCCAATGGTTGCGGCGGTGGTTTGCCTAACGCTTGTTTTTAATGTGCTTTTTGCAAAGGTTATTGGGTGCTGCTTGCCGCTTATTGCAAAAAAATTCGGTGCCGACCCTGCGGTTATGGCTACGCCCTTTATCTCGACCATCGTGGATGCCATTACACTGACCATTTATTTTACCATTGCAACTGTTTTGTTGGTAAATTAAGGCTGATATTAGAAAATCCCGCCCCGGTTTTTTACAACAGGGCGGGCATACTATTTATATAAATTAATTGGAGGCGTTTTTATGATTTGCAATAGATGCGGCAGCAATAATGTGTTTGTGCAAGCGGTTACAGATGTAAAAACAAAACACAGGGGTTGCATTGGCTGGTTTTTTTGGATTTTGCTGGCAATTTGTACGGTTGGGCTAATTTTGATTATTCCGGCTTTAACAAACAGCAAAACAAAATCAAAAACTCGCACAATGGCGGTTTGCCAATACTGCGGCAACAGATGGAGAGTTTAAGCTGACGTGCCCGAATTTATATTCATGGCAATCAACAAAACATAATTGTGTCTAAAACATAGGCTCCGGCATCAATATGCTCGGGGATTATACCGTACATATTAAACATAGGGTCTTTAAAAATGCCCAAATACGGCGGGAATACGCTAAAACAGCAAATCATCACCACGGCAAGCACAAGCAAAAACACCATCGGCAGAAAATAATCTGCCGCTTTTTTTTGCAAACTGTAAAGAGCAAACGAAACAAACTGTGCAATAGCCGTCAGCACCGCAGCGGTTGCAAAAAGTAAAAACGAGGGCGGCTCCTCAAAAATTAAGTTAACCGACGCATAAATAATAAGCCCTGCCCCACCTGCGGCATAGAGTGTTATAACCTTTGCCGCCACAAACCGCTTAAACGAGGGTTTTATGCACAAGGCTTCTATAATCCCCCAAACAATAAAGCCGACAAGGAAGATTTTTACGCCCTCCCAAACGCTGCCGTTAACCGAGCCAACCAGCACCGCCAAAGGTCCGCCGCTGCGTTTATAAAAGCCACTTAAAAACACCGCCGTCGCCAAAATAAATATAATGCCTAAAATTTCGGCACGTTTAAAATATTTATCACGCTTAACTTCGTTCATTCTTTTCCCCCGCATTATACTAATATATAAAGATATATTCGCATTTGGGGCAAAATATGATTTTAAAACAAGCAGCGGCAAAAAGCAGTTATGCAGGGACAGCTATCGCAAAAGAATTCTAAATTAAAATAAACAAAACCGCCGTAAGCAAAGCACCGCTTAACGCAGCAGGCAAAGTTCTTGCCAGCCAATAGCCCGCACCACGGCGTTGCTTCTTTTTAAAAACCGAGGGCGAGCCCGTTTGCCGCAGCATTTTTTTGGCTGCACTGTGCAAAATTTCGTACTGTGTTTGCTCGTGTTCAGGTCGCACAAAAAGTACTGCACGCTCATAATATTCGTTTTCGGTTTCCATAATCTCAATAATGTGCCTGTTTATTCCTCTAACCATAGTTTTATCTCCTGTTTTTAAAAATTTTCAGAAAAATCTTTTAGTTTTTTAAACTAAAAATTAATCCTTTAGCAAAGTTTATTCAAAACAAATTCCAAAAATTCTTGCTAAAATTTTTCTTATGGAGATAATTGGCAAGTCATAAAAAAATTATTCATTTTTGGCATTTTACAGCTTGTAAAATTCATTTTATGCAACAAATATGTTGAAAACCCTGTTGAAAGTGTGGATAACTAAGCTAAAAAATGGCTAAAATTACAAATTTGTAACCATTTTTAATATATATTACGAGTTTTCAACATAGGGCATTTTTGTGTTTTTAGGTATGGGATTTTTCTAAAATTTTACAAGTTTACGCCATAACTTCTACTATACGTAAAATAAAAATGTTCACATTTTGGGCAGTAAATTCAAAAGAGCTTAATTTAAAATTTTAGTGTTAAAAAATTTAAAGAATTATAATAAAAAACTTGATTTTTTTAAAGTTTTAGTGTAATCTTAGCTTAGGGGCGAAAAGATGATGCGAAAACGCCCGTTTAAAGTAAAATTTATGAAAAAAAACAAAACGGAGGACACCACAAATGAACAACGAAAATAAAGAGCTTGAGGGCATGGAAGAGTTTGACGGTTTAATTACCCTAACCGACGACGAGGGCAACGAAGTTAATTTTGAATTTTTGGATGTTATTGAATACGCAGGCGGCGAGTATTTGGTTATTACCCCCGCTGAAGAAAGCGAAGAAGATTTTGGCGAAGTAGTTATTTTAAAAATCGAAACCGACGGGCAAGGCGGCGAAGAATACTATGGTCTTGAAGACGAAGAGCTGATTAATGCAGTTTTTGAAGTTTTTAAAGACAAATGGAAAGACGAAATGGATTTTGAATAAAATTCTTTTTAGTTGTGCGAAACGAAAAAAAGTGCCCTTGGCATGCAAATTTTAAGTTATGCCTTTGCTTTGAACCGAGAAGAAATCTAAAATTTCTTTAAATGGTACGAAACGAAAAAAAGTGCCCTTGGCATGCAAATTTTAAGTTATGCCTTTGCTTTGAACCGAGAAGAAATCTAAAATTTCTTTAAATGGTACGAAACGAAAAAAAGTGCCCTTGGCACACAAAAAAGCTCAAGCCTTTTAATAATAAGGTTTGAGCTTGTTTTTTAGGAATATGTTGTGTTTTGTGAAGAATAAAAAATGATAAATACCAAAAAAGATGCTTTTTTGTGAAGTATCGTGCTTTGCACGAAGTGAAGTAAATTTGCTTTCGCAAATGAGTGAAGTGTTTTGCTACGCAAAACGTGAAGTTAAGTTTGCCCTTATGTGCCCACAGGCACACTTCACTGCCGTAGGCTACTTCACGTCCGATGGACATTTCACTTGCCCGACAGGGCAAACTTAATTGCGGACGGCTTTCGCCGTCCGCATGGTGCGAGTGACGGGACTTGAACCCGTACGTCAAAGACACACGCCCCTCAAACGTGCCTGTCTGCCTGTTCCAGCACACTCGCAAAAAAACTGTGGCTTATCAACCAACAGAGGTTATTATATCATTTATTGATGCTATTTGTCAATACACAAAACGCAATGTTTTTTAATGATTTTAAACAAGACAAAAAATAGCAATTCTTCCAAAAAAAATAATCCCGCCGCTGTGCAAATTTGCCTGCTTTTTATACATAATAAAAAACAGAGATAATTTGCATTTGAGGATGGGAAAGTTTATGACAAAAAAACCACGCAAGCCCGCACTTACCTGTGCCGCTTTGGCGGCTGTGCTTCTGCTTACTTATTTAGTTGCACCAATATTCGGCAGCTTTGGGCAACCCCAAATTAAAGTCGAACAATCAATGGCGGCTAACGCTGCGGTTAACCAAAGCGGCGGAGGGCTTGTTGTGCTGGGCGATTCAATAGCCTCGGGCTACGGGCTTAACGAAAAGTCGCAAAGCTACGGCTTTTTGCTTGCCGATGCTATGCAAATGGACAATAACTATTGCAATCTTGCCTATAACGGGGCAACTTCGCACGATTTGCTAAATGTGCTTGCACAGCCCGAAAATGCAGGTACAGTTGGCGGGGCATCAATTGTTCTTATTTCAATCGGGGGGAACGATATAATCCACCCGGCAATGAGTATTTTAAAAGAGCAGTTTAGTTTGCCGGCGGATTCTACCGGTGAACAAATTTGCGACTATTTTAAAAACAACCTTTCACAGTTAGAAGCCTTAGAAAATATTGTTTCAAACCCTGTTTTGCAATTAAAAATGTTTAACGCAATGGCAGATTTTGCTAAAAATTTTAAAGAAATTACCACAACGGTGCGGCAGATTAACCCCACAGCCGAGATTTGCGTACAAACTATCTATAACCCCTTCAGCGGGGCGGGCGAGCTTGACGGCCTTAGCCCGATGGTAGATATAATTATGGGCAGTATGAACCATATTATCAAGAAAGAGGCGGAAAATTCGGGCTTTTATGTTGCCGATATTTTTACCGAGTTCAGCGGCAAAGCAAAGCTCTATACAAATATTCAAAGCTTCGATATTCACCCAAACGCACTGGGGCATACCACTATTTTTGACGATGTTTATGAGGTAATTACAGGCAGCCAGTATTTTCCGCAAAAAATTAACAATAAAGTCATAGACAATTTTTAATATATCTGATAAAATTAATATAATTATTAGTTTTGCGAGGTAAGGGTATGAAACATTTAAAATTTAAGTTTATAAGTGCATTTTTGGCGGCAATTATTATAAGCAGCGGGTTTGCCTGCTTTTCGGCTTCGGCGGCAGAAATTTCTGCTCCTGCAAAGGGGCAAACCCTGTTTTTGCCTTCTGCGGGATTAAAGCCTTACATAGCCACCGACGATATGCCGCAAAGCTACCGCACACCGCAAGAATACATCCCTGCAATAAAATATCAAGAAACCGATATTTGCTGGGCTTTTGCCACAGCATCTAATTATGAGATATTTTCGCTTAAAAACGGGCTGTCGCTTGATTTGGACCTTGCACAAAACGATTATCTTGAAACCTCAATTGACAAATGGGCATCTAACCTTAACAACCCCGGCGGGTTTGGGTGGACACGCAACACAGGCGAAGGTTCATATTTGCGTGCCGGCATGGGCTATTTAACCTCTTGGCAAACAGCCCCCGTTGGCATAACCGCCATTCAATACCAATACAACTTACAATCACCCGATATATTTGCCGCTAAAAAGCAAATTATGGATTACGGCTCAATTGCTGTTGGCTATACCGTCAACAAAGCTTTCGAATCGGCAGATGAAACCTGCTATTTTGCCCCACCGGGTGTGCCTCTCAATAATGCATTTGGGCATGCAGTTGCAATTATTGGTTGGGATGATAACTTTGCAAAAGAAAATTTTACAAACTACTACGGGATTTTGCCGCAAAACAACGGTGCGTGGCTTTGCCGCAACAGTTGGGGCGACTATAACGATTTAGACGGATATTTTTGGATTTCTTACGAGGATGACACGATTGAATTTAATTATGACCCAAGCTTTACCATATCGGATTATATGCTTGTTACCGACGATTACCGTATGTACCAAAACGAGATTTTTGGTGCGTTGTATTCAATATACTACCCCATGCCGCAAGACGGCGTAACCTTTATGAACGTGTTTGACTTTAACCCCAATTATAACACTATAGACAAAGTGGTTTTTGAACAAGCAATGCCCGGCAGCGAATATTCCGTTTATTACATACCTTTCGACGCTGTTGCAAATGCACCAACGCAAGATGTTGAAAAATGGCAATGGTTATATAGCGGCGTTACTGACTATGCGGGCTATATTTGTGCCGATTTAACCGACACTGCTTTGCCCGCAGGCAAAGGTGCAATAGGCATTAAAATAACTTCGGCAATAAGCAGCGACATCGCCGTTATGGGCACTTGCGAAGATTTGTTTTATATCGACCCGCAAGATGCTAAAGTAACAATGTTTGATGCAGCCTTTGTTACCGGCAAAAGCTATATTTACGACCCGATGGCAGAAACACCGCTTTACGACTTGCCCCTTTACTACCAAGACGTAATGGGAGACGGCGGCGGAGCAACATTTGTTATTAAAGCAATCACCCGCCTAAGGGATGACTACACTCCCCTTTTGGGCGATGCAGATATGGACGGTACTGTCAGCATTTCAGATGTTACCGAAATACAAAAACATTTGGCAAAACTTAACAACCTTAACAGCTATCAGCTTGCAAATTGTGATTTTAACAAAGACGGCGAAGTAGCTGTTGACGATGCAACAGATATTCAAAAGTTTTTAGCGGGAATAATTTAATGTCTTCTAAAAGCAATAATTTAATATCAACTTTCATAAGAATATATAAAACCTTGGAACTCCCAGCCAATGTAACCCAAATTTTCTTCTGTAACATCCAGTTTGGTTAAAAAAAACTCGGTGCTTTTATAGGCAGAGTTTGACAATGTAATAATGTTACCCTCAATTTTTTCTACAATTGCTACGTGTCCCCCGTCGGCATTGTCCCAACAGACAACCGCACCAAGCTTAGGCTCTTTGCCATAATCGTAAATACCGTGTTCTTTATTATAGCCATACCAGTTGCCGGCATCTGCCGTGCACAATTCGGGGTATTCTTTATTAAGCTCATAGGTGCGGCCCCAAGCATAAGCCGTGCAGTTTGGCAACCCATAACCGCAGTCTTCAAAAACATTTTTTCGGCTGTAATAATAGGGGTTCTCGCTATCGGGTGCACGCAATCTGGCAGGGTACTCGTCTTTAGCATATTTTTCTTCGTTATCGTCGTTATCATCCTGCGATATTTCAATCTCGTACTTGTCGGCTTTGTCGATTTGTTCTTTTGCGTGTGCAGGCGTTGTGCCGCCCAAAGTGCTTGCTGCCAAAACAGTTAGACTAAACAGCACAAACATTAAAAACGCCGCTGCAAATTTTTTAAAAATGCTTTTTTTATTCAAACTCCCACCCCACCTTGCAAACATAAAATTAAAACGTACTTAACAATAATATGAAGTGTAAAACAAAAATATAAGCAAATTTTTTAAAAGTAAAATTGACTTAATTGCAAAAATATGGTAATATTATTTCAATAAGTTTTAAATTCAAAATATTTTTAAAGAAAAGAAGTGAATTTTATGCCAACAAAGAGGCAAATTGTTTTGTGTGCCGACGGCACTTGCGACATCGGACCCGAGCTTACAAAGCAATATGATGTTAAAATGTACAATTTTCATATTCAATTGGGTGAAGAAACTTTTATCGACAAGCTTGAGATTTCTCCCGAACAAATGTATGCCGCATGGAGAGAAAAAGGCTTGTTGCCCAAAACAGCAGCAATAACCCCCGACGATTATATTAATTTTTTTGAACCGTTTATTAAAGACGGCTGCGATATTGTTCACATCAATTTGGGTTCGGGCATCTCTTCGGCTCACCAAAATTGCATTTTGGCTGCAAGCGAGCTTGAAGAAAAGTACCCCGACGGCGGCAGAATATACCCGGTGGATTCGTGCAACCTATCGGCAGGCAGCGGTGTGCTTGTTTGCAAAGCCGGCGATATGATAAAAGAGGGCAAACTTTCCGCCGAAGAAATTGCAAAAACAGTCAACGAACTTAAACAAAAAGTGTCTTGCAATTTTATTTTAGACACTTTGGAATTTATGGCAGCAGGCGGGCGTTGCAGCAACTTTGCAGCTTTCGGTGCAACTATGCTAAAGCTTAAGCCTTGCATTCAGGTTAAAATTGAAGAACATGGCTCGCTAAAGCCCACAAAAAAATACCGTGGCACAATGGAGCGTGTTCTTGCAGAATATGTTAAAGACCAGCTTGCCGGGCGTGATGATTTAGATTTGGAAAAGATTTTCATCACACACTCGGGCAGCCCCGAAAGCGATTTTGCCTTGGTTAAAGAAGAAATCAAAAAATATGCCGATTTTAAAAATACCTATATTACCCAAGCTTCGGGCACAATTTCTGCCCACTGCGGACCCCGCACTTTGGGCATTTTGTTTATGACAAAGTGATTTTTTTCTAAATAATTAAACTATTAAAAGCGTTCTCTTTTTTATAAGGGACGCTTTTTTGTGTTGATTTTTTACTTTTAATGTGCTATTCTAAAAGCAGAATTTATACTTTAAAAAATTAATTAAAGAGAGAGGAAAACAAAAATGACTAATTTTTTAAACTTGGCAAAAAGCCGCTACTCCGTCCGCAAATTTGCCGACAAAGCCATACCTCAAGAAGTTATGGCACAAGTGCTGGAAGCCGCAAGAATAGCCCCAACAGGAGCAAACGCCCAGCCACAACGTATTAAGGTTGCAACATCTGCCGAGGATTTAACAAAAATTGATGCCTGCACACCCTGCCGCTTTGGTGCACCCGCAGTTTTGCTTGTTTGCTACGACAAAACCGTTTGCTGGCGACGTAAGTTCGACGGCAAATCCTGCGGCGTTTCGGACGCTTGCATTGTTACAACTCACCTTATGCTGCAAGCACAAGATTTAGGCTTGGGCACTTGCTGGGTAATGCACTTTGACCCTGCAAAAGCAACCGAGCTTTTTAACCTGCCCGAAAACATCGTGCCGGTGGCAATGCTGCCAATCGGCTATATTGCAGAAGATGCCGAACCCTCGCCAATGCACAGTCAAAGGTATGCGTTAGAGGATATTTTAATTTAAATTTTTTTATAAAAAATAATGTTTTTATAAACGGCAATGCACAGTCAAAGGTATGCGTTAGAGGATATTTTGATTTAAATTTTTTTATAAAAAATAATATTTTTATAAACGGCAATGCACAGCCAAAGGTATGCATTAGAGGATATTTTGTTTTAAATTTTATTAAAGAATAATTCCCGTCCCAACACTAATTTAATACGTGTTGGGACGAAAAGTTTTGTGTGCAAAAAACATAAAATAGTATTTTTTTTAAAATTAGCGAATTTTCTGTTGACAAGCAAGGAAAAATCCTATATAATAATGCGTGTTGGAAATGTATTGCAACTTTCCGTACCAAACATTTCCCGCTTATTTTTTGCCTTGCTGCAATTTTTGCGTTTGCAGGCATAGCTTTACAAATTTAATATTTTTTATATGGGAGAGTTCCCGAGTGGCCAAAGGGGGCAGACTGTAAATCTGTTGTCAACGACTTCGATGGTTCGAATCCATCCTCTCCCACCAAATATGCGGCTTTCGCCGCAGTGAAAAATGAACAGTGAACAGTTAATAATGAACAATATATATTGTAGCCGCAAATCCTGTGCCGCATATTTGTACTATTCATTATTCACTATTCATTAGCGATAGCGACTTCATTCTTCACTTTTCATTCCTTTTTCATTTTTCTCAAACATCAGCCAAAATTTCCGGCAGTATGCCGGATTTTTATATATTAATATGGTGGGTATAGCTTAGTTGGTTAAAGCGCCAGTTTGTGGCACTGGAGATCGTCGGTTCGAATCCGATTATCCACCCCA
>JAISII010000177.1 GCA_031262125.1 Oscillospiraceae bacterium
TTGCTGGGCGGCAACAGAACAAAATCGGCGAATATAGTCGGCTCAACCATGAAGCTGAACCCCCACGGCGACAGTGCGATTTATGATACTATGGTGCGGCTCTCGAGGGGTTATGAGGCACTGCTGCACCCGTATGTTGACAGCAAGGGCAACTTTGGCAAATATTACAGCCGAGATATGGCATGGGCGGCGTCCCGCTATACCGAGGCACGGCTTGACCCGCTTTGTGCAGAGCTTTTCGGCGATATAGACAAAGACACCGTAGATTTTGCCGATAACTACGATAACACGATGAAAGAACCTACACTCCTCCCGGCGAGTTTTCCGTCAGTTTTGGTTAACTCCAACACAGGCATTGCGGTTGGTATGGCATCTAACATTTGCTCGTTTAATTTGGCGGAAATTTGCCAAACAACTGCTGCGTTAATTCGTGATGATGAGCACGACGTGTTTTCTACCTTGCCGGCACCTGATTTTTCGGGCGGCGGGCAAATATTATATAATAAAGACACCTTTGAGGATATTTATAATACAGGGCGGGGCAGCTTTAAAATCCGCAGCAAGTACGAGTACGACAAGCAAAACAATTGCATTGATATTACAGCAATTCCTCCCACAACAACCTGCGAAGCAATTATTGAAAAAATTGTTGATTTGGTAAAGCTGGGCAAAATTAAAGAAATTGCAGATATTCGGGACGAAACAGGCATAGATGGGCTTAAAATAACCATCGACCTAAAGCGTGGCAACGACCCCGACAGGCTTATGGCAAAGCTGTTTAAAATGACTACGCTTGAGGATTCGTTCGGGTGCAATTTTAACGTGCTTATTGGCGGCACCCCAATGGTTTTGGGCGTTAAAGAGCTTTTGCAAGAGTGGATTGCCTTTAGGGTAGAATGTGTTAAACGCCGAACATTTTTTGATTTGACCAAAAAGAAGGACAAGCTCCATTTGTTGCAAGGGCTCGAGATGATTCTTTTAGATATTGATAAAGCCATTAGAATCGTCCGCCAAACCGAGGAGGAAGCCGAGGTTATCCCTAACCTGATGATAGGCTTCGGGATTGATAAAATTCAGGCGGAATATGTTGCCGAGATTAAGCTGAGGCACCTAAACCGTGAGTACATTTTAAAACGCACCAAAGAAATTGAAGATTTGCAAAAAGACATTGCCGAGTTAGAGGGCATTTTGGGCAGCAAAGCTAAGGTTAAGTCAATTATCGTTAAAGAGCTGACTAATGTTGCCGAAAAGTTCGGGCAGCCCCGAAAATCGGAAATTATTTATAACGACGAAACAAATTACATACCCGAAGTTGAAGAAGTGCCCGATTACCCCGTGTTTTTGTTTTTTACCCGTGATGGTTATTTTAAGAAGATAACCCCGCTGTCTTTGCGGATGAGCGGTGAGCAAAAGCTTAAAGAAACCGACGCAATTGTGCAAACTTTTGAAACCACAAACCGTGCCGAGCTGCTGTTTTTTACAAACAAAGCACAGGTGTACAAAACAAAAGCTGCCGACTTTGCCGACACAAAGGCAAGCGTTTTCGGCGATTTTGTTGCAGCAAAATTAGGTATGGACGAAGGCGAAGTGCCGCTGCACTTGGTGCAAACCAAAGATTATAGTGGGTTTTTGGTTTTTGCTTTTGAAAACGGCAAAATTGCTAAAGTGCCGCTGTCGGCTTATAATACCGTAAGTAACCGCAAAAAGCTTACCGGTGCATATTCCGATAAATCGCCGCTTGCCAAAATAGTGCATTTGCAAGAGGATTGCGAGCTGCTGCTTACTTCAACCGCCGGCAGAATGTTGCTCTTCCACACCGGGGCGGTTAACTTGAAAACTACACGCAACACACAAGGCGTTGCGGTGCTAAAGCTTGCAAAGGCAACGCTAAAGCTACAAAATGCAGAGATTTATACCGAAGGCAGGTTTTCAAAGCCCTCACGCTACCGCACAAAAACTTTACCTGCGGCAGGAATGTTGCCTTCTTCGGAAGATACAGCTACGCAAATAAGTTTGATTTAGTTTTTTTCTAAATTTAAGATAAAATTAAGAAAACAACAAAAACTTTAAAAAAACTATTGCAAATAGTAAAATTTTGTGGTAAACTATTTTAGTTAAAACAAGAAAAAATTTATAAATAATCTTTTAGGAGTGGCTATTATGGGCATTTTATCTTATATTTTTGGGGCTTTGTTAATTTTAATTTCTATAGCAATTATTATTGTTGTAATTTTGCAGCAGGGCAACCAAAAGGGCGTTGGCGTAATAAGCGGCGGTGCAGACACATTTTTTTCCAAAAACAAATCACGCTCGATAGATGCTTTTTTGTCCCGTTGGACAAAAGCGTTTGCAGCAGGCTTTGTTCTGTTTGTTATTCTGCTAAATGCGTTTGCATATTTTAACGTGGCATAAAACGTGCATTAAATTTAATTTATAAGCATAATTATAGACAGGCTTTGTTTAGCCTGTCTGTTTTTTGTTTGTTCTGTTTTTTTAAAAAGGCAAGCAAACGCAAATTTTGTTTGGAGCGGATGTTTATGAATTTGGGAACTTTTTTAATAATACTTTTTGCGTGTTTTATAGTTTTTGCGGTGCTGCATACCATAAGCAAAAGCAAAAAGCCCTTTAAAAGGGCTATGCTTTCAATGATTTTAGGGTTTGCCGTACTGCTGGCAGTAGTGCTTACGGGCGGTTTAACAGGGCTAAAGCTGCCGTTTAGTATGCTTTCTATACTTGTGTCGGTGGTTGGGGGAGTGCCGGGTGTGGTTTTGCTTGTTTTGCTGCAATTTGTTTTTATATAAAAGACTGAAAGCTTATTAAAAAAGCTCTTTAAACGAATCCTTTAAATATTCTTTATCGTGAGTAAATAGTGCCAAAAAGGTGCTGTAAAATTTTGCAGGGTCCTCTAAAAACGTGTTTTTAAAATGCAAGGCTTGGTTATAATCGGGCACATAAAAGGCAAAGCTGAGCAAATCGACCTCGCCGCCCGAAACTGTACATTCTACGTTATAGCCTGTGCTGATTTCTTTGATTTCTACCTTGTTTTCACTTTTTATTTGCTCTTGCTTTAGCAGGGCAATTGCACAGTTGTACGCCTTTTCTTTAACGGTAAAAGGCAGGCTGCTCTCTAACTCACGAGAAATCAGCCGCCCCGTATCGGTTACGGTAAACAAACCTTCACTTTCGTCGCCTAAAGCTACAATATTGCCAAAGCGTACTTCGTCATCAAAGCACACACCCGATTCAAAATAGTTGCAAAGCCCGTGCTTTTGCAAAGCCGTAATTACCAGCTCACGGCTCATTGGTTTGCCAACGGC
>JAISII010000195.1 GCA_031262125.1 Oscillospiraceae bacterium
TACCCTCAAGGTTGCCTCGGGAGTAGTAGTTGTTAACCCCGATTTCGCTGATAAGGTCCCTTGGCAGATAGGTGTTAATATACTTTTTATCTTCAACACCTTTAGAGCTATAGAGCATAATTCCGCCGGAAGCATCGGTAAGAAAAATATCGCAGTCAAAGCTTTCCGAAAAATTGTCATAAACCGTTTGAATAAGCTCATCCTCGGTTATTTGCATCCGATAATTATGGTATGCCATAACCTTGGTGCAATATGCAGAAAAAGTTTGGGAATTTTTTGTTATTATGTCTTTTTGCTCGTTTTCAAAATATTGCAGCATAAATGCAGTTACGGCAAAGCCCAAAATAGTAAAGCTTAAAAGCAAAATTACCGTTGCAAAGCCAACATATTTTTTTAATAAACTTGTTTTCATTTGTGTTTTTCTCTTAAAAAAATTTAGTTTTTAACTTCAAATTTATAGCCTACGCCCCAAACGGTTCGCAGCTCCCACTTGTCGGATATTCCGTCAATTTTCTCACGGATACGCTTAATATGCACATCTACGGTACGGCTGTCGCCGTAGTAGTCAAAACCCCAAACCTCGTCTAAAAGCTGGTCTCGGGTAAAAACCTTGTTGGGGTTTTTGGCAAGGTGGTACAGCAGTTCAAGCTCTTTTGGAGGGGTATCTACCGCAGTACCATTGACTTTAAGCTCATAATTTGTTAAATTAATAAGTAGGTTTTCGTATTCAACCTCTTTAATGTCGTTATCGTTCTGTGCTCCGCTGCGACGCAAAACGGCACGAATTCTGGCGACAACCTCTTTTGCCTCAAACGGTTTTGTAATATAATCGTCGGCTCCAAGCTCCAGCCCCAAAATTTTATCAAAAATTTCGCCCTTTGCGGTCAGCATAATAATTGGGCAGTCCGACTTTTTGCGTATTTCTCGGCACACCTGCCAACCGTCAATGCGGGGCAGCATAACGTCCAGCAGCACGATGTCGGGCTTTTTTTGCTGGAACACTTCAACCGCCTTAATTCCGTCGTGTGCAAACTCGACCTGAAAGCCCTCTTTTTGCACATACAGCCGCAGCAGTTCACATATGTTTAAATCGTCGTCTACAATAAGCACTTTACCTAATGACATAGCGTTTGCCTCACTTTAACTAAACAAAATTTTATAAATATTGCATTTTAATTATATTATCACAAATTATACAAAACCGCAACAATTTTCTTACATTTTACTATTTATTCATATATTACAGGCACAGTTGTGTTTTAATTTTTAAAGAGCACAAAAAATTACAAAATTCTTGTAAAAAGGGCGTACAAAGTTTGAATAAATTCAAACTTATAATTTATATTCGCCGTGCAGGCTGCCGAAGGCAGCCGCCCGATGCGTAATTTTTATGACACATTTGCTTTCGGCTCACAGGGCTTGTGTGTAATTTATATATTTTTGTGAGCCTGAAAGGCAAATGGTCATAAAAATGGAATTTCACAAAAATAATGGGGTTGAGTACCTGACGTTCCCGTCGTTTTCTCACTTAGGTTTTTTAAACCATGCTTTTTCTACACGCTGCGGCGGTGTGTCGCAGGGCGAGTTTGCAAGTATGAACCTTTCGTTTGGTAGGGGCGACCCGCAAGATTACGTAATTGCAAACTACCAACGCTTTACAGAAGCCGCAGGGTTTGATTTTAACTCGTTGGTAACCTCTGCCCAAGACCATAGTGCAAACGTAAAAAATGTTACGGACGCCGACAAGGGTATTGGCAGCAAAAAGCCCCCAATGCACAGTGTTGATGCTATTATTACCAATAAACGGGGGGTTACTATTGTTACTTATTATGCCGACTGCACGCCGCTGTTTTTTGCCGACCCTGTTACACGCTCTATTGGGCTTGCCCATGCCGGTTGGCGTGGCACGGTTGCACAAATAGCCAAAAAAACGGTCGAGAAAATGGCTGCCGATTTTGGCACACGCCCGCAAGATTTGGTTTGTGCCATAGGCCCGTGCATAGGCAAATGCTGCTATGAGGTGGATGACACGGTTATTTTAAAGGTTACTCAGATAGCAAACATAGATAAAAACGGGCTTTTTACAAACAAAGGCGGCGGTAAATATATGCTTGATTTGCAAGAAACCAACCGCCGCATTTTGCAAAGTGCAGGTGTGCTGCCGCAAAATATAGAGCTTGCAAACCTTTGCACCAAGTGCAACAGCAGTTTGCTTTGGAGCCACCGTGCAACGGGGGGCAAGCGTGGCACAATGGCTGCGTTTATGGCAATAAAATAAATTTTGGTTTTTTTAGAAGTAAAACCAAAGCAAAAGGGCGTCCGGCAGGGTTATTACCCTGCCGGACTTTTGTGAATCGTTTATAGGTGATGAGTAATTATACAATAGGAATTTCGTAAGAATAGTTTGCACCAAAGTTATTGTCCCAATAGGTTTCGCCATTTACGGTGTAAGAAATCGCATATTCATAAGATACATTTGCAGGCAAATAAGCTCTCCAAATTTCAACATAGGTGTTATAAGCACAAGTGGCATAATATGATGCCGAAACTTCAGAATAGGTTGCCCAGTCGTCGGTAGAATATCTTATGCGAACATCTTTGTTATAATCTAAATTTACAAGTTCAATTTGAACAGCAACGCTGGAAGATGCTTCAACAAACCCACGGGCAACTTTGCCGGTTCCGAATGCAAACACGGGGTTAATAGCTAACGAATCGTGAACAGAATAGTTGTTGCCGCTGTTATTGTCCCAATAGGTGTTGCCGTTTACGGTGTATTCGATTGCAAATTCAATGTCAGCTACCGGGAACCGCTCGCCGCCGCCGACTGTAGGTGTTTCAAAAACCCATGCTTCATAATTGCCCCAAGTTGGTGCATAGTATTCAGCGGCAACCTCTTGCCAGCCTTCGCCGTCGTTAAGGTCGTAGTGAACAGTAACTTCTTTTGTTAATCCGAGATTTAAAACTTCAACATAGCCAAAAGCATAATAGCCGGAATCGCTGCCTACAAGCGGTTTTGCATAAATAAGGCTTATCTCGTCGCTTACGGCAGCAGCCGTGGGCATTGCTGCGAAAATTCCAATAATGAGCATTAAAACAATTGCAAGGGAAGTTATTTTTTTCTTTGTTATAGTCATAATATATACCTCAATTTAAAATTATTTTTTGTTATCTTTTAAGATGCACAGCCTGTGCCGCTATGGTACAGGCTGCACTTTGCCTTGTTAATTATACAACGGGAATTTCGTAAGAATAGTTTTCGCCGAAGTTATTGTCCCAATAGGTTTCGCCGTTTACGGTGTAGCCAATTGCAAATTCAATACTGTCATCGGCGATTGGCAGGTTAACCAAAAAGCCCCATCTTTCAACATTTGAAGGACCCGAGTAGTTAAAATTCGGATAGGTACTCTCATAACCGGCAGCGGCATCGGTATAAGTCGCCCAATTATCGGTTGTATAGCGAACAAAAACATTTTTGTTATAGCCTAAATTGTTAATGTGAATTGTACCTCTGAGCACGTTTATTGTTCCGCCGTCATAAAATTCGGCATCACGAAGGAATAGCTTGCCTGTGCCGAAAACTGTGGCCGAGGAATATGACGTTGTGTATCCGGCACTTAAAACATAATAGTCGTCGCCGCCGTTATTGTCCCAATAGGTTACGTTGTTCACGGTGTATTCGATGGCAAAAGTATATGATGTGCTTGCCCTATGGTTAGGGTTGTAGACAGCCGGGGTTTCAAAATACCAAGCTTCATAGTTACCGTAGGTCGGACCAACATATGTTGCTTCTACGGTTGTCCAAATCATATCATAACTGTTGAAATAGTTAATTGTTACTTCTTTATTGTAACCTAAGTTTTCAACTTCTACATAACCTTTAAGATATACGCCGCCCGTTGCATTTTTGGTTTCGGCATAAATCAGGCTAACCTCGTCGGTTACAGCAGCGGCTGTGGGCATCATTGCAAACATCCCAATAATAAGCATTAAAGCTATTGCAAGGGAAGTAATTCTTTTCTTTGTCATTGTATTTGCCTCCTTTTTTGTGGATTTTTTATTAAGTTAGCTAACTTTAGTTACATTATAACACATAAAATTGTTAAAATCAAGCACTTTTAACAAAAAATGTTAAAAAATTTAATATTTATTATAAAAACAAAAAAGCCAAGCTTGCTGCAGCCCGGCTTTTTCGCTTTTTTTGAAGGTATACAATGAAAATCGAAATATTAGTAATAATCTGTTTTAGGTTTGCCCAAAGCTAATGCAATAAGCTTGTGGGCGGTGGTAAATGCAGTTACCAGTTAAAGTAGTTCCAAAAGTTAGAGTCGGGAGATTGAGGTGTTTGCTCCTCTTCTTCTTCATCATAGCTGTTTGCAAAAAGCGTATCGGGTATATCTTCTTCTAAAACCGGTTTTAGTGTAAGCCTGTTTGAACCACGTTGAACAACTACAGAAATTGTATCGCCCACGGCGTTCTTTTTAAGCTCTGCCAAAACCTCGTCCGAGGTGGAGACATCTGCACCGTTTACCGAGATGATTTTATCTTGAACCTTAAAACCTGCCAATGCGGCGGGCGAACCCGAATTAACTTTGGAAATATAAACGCCTATATCTTGCAAGCCGTATATCATTGCGGTTTGTTGGTTATCGATGTTTACGAGCGAAACGCCTAAGTGCACCCTGCCCCGAACATAGCCGGAATCTTTAAGGTCATTTATAATTGCCGAAACACTGTTAATTGGTATTGCAAAGCCCAAGCCTTCAATTTCGGTTCCGCTGGATTTTGCATTAACAATGCCAACCAGTCTTCCGCCTGCATCAAACAAGCCGCCGCCCGAGTTGCCCGGATTTATGGCTGCATTTGTTTGCAGAAGTGTCATTGTAACATTGTCTATTACAACCTCTCGGCTTAATGCACTTATAATGCCTGTGGTAACAGTGCCGCCCAGCTGCCCGAGCGGGTTGCCTATGGCAATTGCAGTGTCGCCAACTGCAAGCTTGTCAGAATCTCCGAGTGTGGCAGCGGTAAGCCCGGTTGCATCAATTTTAAGCAAGGCAATGTCAAGTTGTCCGTCCGAACCGATAATAGTTGCTGTGTGGGCATCTCCGCCGCTGCGTAGGGTTACAGAAATGTTTTTTGCACCGTCAATAACATGATAGTTTGTTACAATATAACCGTCGTCAGAGATTATAACCCCGCTGCCCGCACCCGAGCTTATATATTGCCGAGAGAAAGCACCTGTGGTAACAACCTCGGTTGTAATTTCAACCACCGAATCGGCGATATTCGCAACTATATCTGAAACCGTTGCACCGTCGGCACTAATTACTTCAGATGCGTTGTTAATTTCGGAATCATCTGTGCTTACGTTTAATGATGGGGAAGATGAAGTTTTAAAAGCATCGTAAGATTTAAAGATTAAAAACCCGCCAACCGTGCCTATTGTGCCGGATATTAAAATTGCGGCAATTAAAATGCAAGCCAATGCACTTGCACCGAATTTTTTGCGGTTGGTTTTATCTTTTGCTTTTTTTGCTTTTTTTTGAGGAGGTGCAAAAGGCGTAGGTGTAACGGGGGAGTATGGTGCAGTGGATTGGAAACCACCTTGAATATATGGTTGCACAAATGGTTGGTTAACCGGGGGAGCAGTGGGGATAAATGGTGTTGCAGGTACGTCCGGCACATTATCGTCGCTGTGAGAAAATATGGCGGCACCTGTTGTGTTGTCGTCAAAGGCGGTTGGAGTTACCGGTGTTACCGGCAAATCGGTTGGGGTGCTGTCGGGTGAATTGATTTCGGGCGTGAAAGGATTGTTCGGCTCGTAAGGGTTGTTGTTCATATATAATCGCTCCTTTATAAGTACAATTTTAATTTATGCTTTTGTGTTGTGTTTTTAGTTTAACCTATGTTTGTGAAAACATAATGAAACACAAAAGAAAGCTAAAAGAAAAATTTTTGATAAGTTTATAAACAAACGGCTTTGCATAAGCATAGAAGTTTAAAAAGGTAAATATCGGCAAATACTATATGCAGAGAAACAAAAAAAGGGCGGTGTTTTTTTGCATTACAGCAAAGTAGAAATCTGCGGGGTTAACACTTCAACACTAAAAGTTTTAAAAGAAGCCGAAAAGCGAGAACTGATACAAATTATTAAAAACGGCACAAAAGCCGAGGCGGCAAAAGCAAGGGACGAAATGATAAGCGGCAACCTGCGGCTTGTGCTGTCGGTTATTCAACGCTTTACCAATAGGGGAGAAAACCCGGACGATTTGTTCCAGATTGGGGTTATTGGGCTTATTAAAGCAATCGACAATTTTAACCCCGATTTAGACGTGCGGTTCAGCACCTATGGCGTGCCGATGATAATAGGCGAAATACGCCGCTATTTGAGGGACAATAATTCGGTGCGAGTGTCCCGCTCGATGAGGGACACAGCCTACCATGCAATGCAAATTAAAGAAAGGCTGACTAACGAAAACAACCGAGAACCCTCGGTTGAAGAAATAGCCCGAGAGATGAACCTGCCAAAAGAAACAGTGGTGCTGGCGCTTGAGGCAATTGTAGAGCCGCTGTCGCTTTATGAGCCTGTTTTTAGCGACGGCAACGACACAATTTATGTTATGGACCAAGTGGGAGACAGCTCGGACGACAGCGATTGGCTTGAGGAAATTGCAATTAAAGAATCGATGAAAAAACTGAGCGACCGAGAAAAGAAGATTTTGGCTTTGCGTTTTTTGCAGGGCAAAACCCAAATGGAGGTTGCACAGGAAATCGGGATTTCTCAGGCACAGGTTAGCCGAATTGAAAAGTTTGCGATTAAGCAGATTAAAAAAGGGGTATAGGGTTAGTTGTTTTGTTGTTAAGTTAAGTTTTATATATATTAGTATATCCCCCGCCTTCGGCGGGGGATATACGGCAAAAGGGGTTTGGCTGTTTTTTTAGTTGTGTATTGTTTCCTGCCTCCGGCGGGGGATATACGATAAAAAACGGTAAAAATTGAGAAGTTTTTGCAGTTGAAATTTAAAAGCTTTTAATATATAATTAAAATTAATTAATTTGCACAAAAGATTTTTAATTTTTAAGAAAGCAAAGGAGAAGCAAATGAAACAAAACTTTTTTAAAAAACTTGCCGCCATAATTACAGCAGCAATGTTGCTTGCAACATTGGCAGCTTGCTCAACATCTCCCGCCGCAACGGCAGAGCCTAACTCAACGCCTGCAAATGTACAACCAACTCAAGCGGGCAATTTTACCGACGAAATGAAAATCCCCAAAGCTACCGACTTATCGCCTGCCGACGGTGCCGAAAGCATTGAGCGTGACGGCGACCACCAAAACAGCCCTTATTTTAACAGGTACGATTTTTACAATAGCACGTCAACCGATTCTTTGACTATTTTGCCCAAATTTAAAACCTATCAGCAAAGCTCCGAGTGGTCTTGCGGGGTTGCGTCTGCGTTAATGGTGCTTGAATATTACGGCAAGCTGGGCGACTATAACGAGGCAACTTTGGCAGAGTTCCGCACGGCGGATGCAGCAGGCACTTTGCCCGCCGGAACAGAGGCCGGTGCAACAAGCTTACGCCAAATGATAGAAATTTTTGACGGCGTTGGTGGGTTTGACAGTTACTCTACCTTTGATTGCAAGGACACTGTGTACGATATGTTTAACTTAGAGTATGTGCAAACCCAACTTAAAGAGGGTACGCCCATTATGGTCGGCTGGAACGACTGGGGCGGGCATTGGCAAGTTATTATAGGGTACGACACAATGGGTACGGATATTGAAAGCGACGACGTTATTATTGTTGCCGACCCTTACGACACTACCGACCATAACCAAGACGGCTATGGTGTTTACGGGGCTCAGCGTTTTATCTATAACTTTACCTTCTATAACTTCTTTGCCGAGGATGAGCTTAACGATATGGTGTTTTTAATTTCTAAACCCGAAGGCACCGAATAATTATTTAATTAATAAAAACACCGCCCGAAAGGTTTAACTAATCTTTCGGGCGGTTTGTTATTGTTTTAGTGTTTGAAAATCAGGGCAAAGTTTACTTTTGGGCAAGCAGCTTAGCATATTTATCTTTGCCGCTATATGCAGTATGCAAAAGCTCGTGAGCCTTGTGGCTGCCGGGTTCGCCCAAAAATTCGTCGTAGAGTTGTTTTACAATGGGGCTGTCGTGAGATTTGCGAAGCGGCAGGTTTTTGTCTTCTTCATAAAGCACCTTTGCACGTTCGGTTTTAAGGTCTACAAAATTACGCACGCTTGCGGGCTGAATTGGCTGACCGCCGCCGTTTACACAACCGCCGGGGCAGCACATAATCTCAATAAACTGATAGTTAGAAGTGCCGTCCTTTATGCTCTCGAGAACCTTTTGTGCATTTTTAAGCCCCGAGGTTGCACATACGTTAACTTCTATGCCTGCCAC
>JAISII010000060.1 GCA_031262125.1 Oscillospiraceae bacterium
TATTTTGTTTTCTCTTTATTCAGTTTTCAGGGAATACTCCTGTTGTTTTTTTAAAAGCCACCCAGATGGGTGGCTTTTTTGGTGTGTTATCAAGCATTGGTTTGGGAGGGTTTTTGTGGGGATGAAGAGGAGGAGTAACAAAAAAGTTAAAAAATAACAGTTGAATTTTAATTGCTTTAATGTTAAAATTACATTGTAAAATGTCAATATTAGTGCAAATTTATAAAAACGAGGTGTAATTAGTATGAAATTCACAAAAATTGGTAAAAACGGGTTGTGCAGAATGGTTGCCGTTGTTTTGGCTGTATGCCTTTTGTGCGGGCTTATGTATGGTTGCGTAACCGAGGACACAACAACACCGCCGGGCATTGCCGAAAACAGCGACGGCACTGTAACTATTACAGGCGACTTTTTGTTTGACGATGCCGGAAACTCGGGCACTTTAAAAGATTATGGCGTGTTTATTTCTACCGATGAAAACGCAATTAAAAACCTTAACACAAGCGGCGATGACACTACACTAAGTGCAGATGCAAATATGTCAAACATAACAAAGGTTGCGGGGACAGATACTACCGTTTACGGCAATTATACTTACGGAAACACTCTCGAAATTTCTGTTACCACCCCCGTTTTAGAGCGGGAGACAACCTATTATTACCGTTTTTATATGACGGGCGATTTGCTGGAAATGACGCAACAAACAAATCAAACTGCTGTTTTTGCAAATTATTATAGTTTTACTACTTCTGCAATTACATTTGATAGTTATAATTATGTTGTGCTGGATGTTGCAAAGGGGCGGATTGATATTTACCCGACCTACTATACTCAAGGCGGGGCAACTGTGCAAGCTACCGCAAGCAGAACCTTTTATATTATAACAGGAAGTGCAGAAAAAGTTGATAACCAATTCCGCTTTTTTAACACATCAACGGAATTAACCGTTAAGTACAATGCAATGTTTTCAAATCTAAGTCTTAGAGCAGTCGGTAATGCATCTGCTATGATGATAATGTCTAAAACCGGTTCAATTGATTTAGACTTATATTTGGAAGGAACTAACACTATTAACAGCGGCATTTATTACCATCCGGCAATTGCTTCGGAACCTGATGGATATTCAACCAGTGTTAATCTAATTCCACTTTACGGTTCTAATTCGACATTTAACAATTATTATGACCGGTTCAATACTCCAATTGCCCTTTCTCAATATGCGAATTTTACTTGTGCTGCAACAGCTCTTGAAAAAATTCTTGTAAACGGTTCTGAGTCAGAGCTTACAGCGGCACAATCTGCTTCTCCGCTGGTTATAACAGGCAAACCGCTTACACGGTCGCAAACAATAACCTATGGTGATTCACTGCCGGTTTATGCCGAGTATTTCAATAGCGGGTTAGTTTTGAATATTTCCTCTCAACAGTTAAAATGCCTCGAATTATACAAAAACAAAGCAGTACCGGAAACAAATGAATATTATGACTATGCTGCTTACCCAGAAATTTCAACAATTCTTCCTGCGGGCAAATATTCGTTTAAAACTGATATTACACGAGATTTGGAAAGATATATGCCAATGCAAACCGTTACTGCTGATTTGACAATCGAGCCGGTACCGTTGTGGGGCGATGTTGATATGGACGGCTCGGTTAGCATTGCCGATGCCACCGAAATACAAAAATATCTTGCAATGTTTATAGATTTAGACGAATTCCAGTTGCAGGCAGCCGATGCCGATTTGGATGGCGGTGTGAACATAGTGGATGTAACAATATTGCAAAAGGTGTTGGCAAAAATAATGCCTCAGCCGGAATAATTATATTCTACTGTCGGCAAATAGTATTTTAGAAACAACAAAAAGAACAGGGCTGCAGCGTTTTTTGCTACAGCCCTATCGCTTTATCTTAAAACTATTATTTGTGTAAAACCTTTTTAGGAGACAGGGTGGTTAATTACCTTACTTTACCAACACAAAACTTTGCCCGCCTAAATGGGCTTTGCCGTTTTCAAAACTAAAAACGCCAAAACTGTAAACAACTTCCGAGTTGCCAAAGTCAAAATCCAGCGACACCGCATTTTGGAAAGTATTTATAAACACCGTAAACTCGCCACGGCGGTAAACAAGCGGGAACTGATTTGCCTCGGCGTAGATGAATTCAAACGAACCATCGTTGCCCAAAGAGGGGTTTTCCTTACGGAGCTTTATAATATCGGTAACAACCTTGTAGATGCTGTCGGGGTTGTTTTTTTGATTTTCCACGGTAGGTGCGTCGGCAGCATTGTCAACAGGAAGGTACAGTTTTTTAGCGGGAGCAGAAGAAAAGCCCAAGTTTTGCGAAGAATCCCACTGCATTGGTGTGCGAGAACCCGTGCGGGAGTAACCACCCTCTTTACTCACAAGCCCCTCAAGATACCGCATCCCGATTTCATCGCCGTAATACAAAAACGGAACACCGGGCAAAGTGAAAATCATAGCATAAGCAAGCTTAATTGCCTGCGGGTCAAGCGTGCGGGTCATACGGGGAATATCGTGGTTGCAGGTGAACAGGCTGATATAGCCCTTGCCCTCGGTAAGGTGGAGGTTATAGCCGTATTCGTGGGCAAAAACCGAAATATCGCCCTTGCCGTTTGGGCTGAAAAAGCTGTGGTTTTCGCCGTTTTCTTCAAATCTGAAAAGTGTGCTGTAGCCGTTGCCACGGTGGTCAAGGTAAAAATCCATATGGAAGCCGGCGTTTAAAATTGCACGCTCTGGGTGGCACCATTCGGCTACCAGTGCGGCCTGTGGGTAGTTTGTGTCAAGCTTTTTGCGAATTTCCCGCCAAATTGCGGCTGTGCCGATTTTTTCTTCATCGTTTTTAACGAGTGAATCCGCCATATCCACCCTAAAACCGTCGGCACCTTTTTGCAGCCAAAAGTCCATAATATCCCACAAAGCCTCGGCTGTTTTGGCACAGTCGGAGTGTGTGCAGGGCAGCTGCCATGCCGGGTGTGTAACATTATAAAAGCCGTAGTTTAAAGCCGGCTGCGAACTGAAATAGTTGACCATATAGTTGCCGTCCCGCTCGCAAACCCCGCAAATAAATTTGTATTGCGGAGGTGATTCCCACACCGAATCGGTAAAAATGTACCTGTTGGAGTACTCGTTTTTTGCCGCTTTTTTGCTTTTTAAAAACCACGGGTTTTTGTCGGAAGTATGCCCCGGCACAAGGTCGAGCAGAATTTTAATGCCTTTTTTGTGTGCGGTTTCAAAAAGCTTCTCAGCATCTGCAATTGTGCCGTAGCGTGGGGCAACCTTTTTGTGGTCACGCACATCATAGCCGCCGTCCATAAACGGAGAATCATAAATCGGGTTTAGCCAAATTGCATTGCAGCCAAGCTGGTTTACATAGTCCAGTTTTTTAATAACGCCGGGCAAGTCGCCAATGCCGTCGCCGTTTGTGTCGCAAAAACTTTGCGGATAAATCTCGTAAAAAATCGCATCTTTAAGCCAGTTTGGCATAGTTTTGCCCTCTTTTTTCAAAAAAATTTGTTTAGCACCATTTGTTAATTTTAGTATAACAAAATTTGCAGTGTTAAGTCAATGTTTTTTAAGAAAAGTTTTGTTGCATTTTGCAAGAATTTTTTATAAACCAAAAAATATGCTCCCTAACTTATAATCAATAAGAAAGGGAGCAAAAAGCCTCCCTCTTAGAGGGAGGTGGCAGAGCGAAGCTCTGACGGAAGGAGAGAAGAGCAAGCAAATGTCTCGGCGAAGCGAAAAAATTCCCCTCCGAGGAGGGGTGGATTCGCTTTAGCGAAGACGGGGTGGTTATTTAAATTTAATCTTCTCCCAATACTCGGCAAAGCTTTGTTCGCTTTTGTTTTGGGCGGGAGAATAATAAACGGTGTTTTTTAAATTGTCGGGCAAATATTGCTGGGAGGTGTAGTGGTTGGGGTAATCGTGCGGGTACAAATAAAACTGCCCTTTTTGTGCAACGTCGTCGCCGTCGTAATGCTTGTTTTGCAGTTGGCGTGGCACAGGTCCGGTTTTGCCCGATTCTATATCTGCCATAGCTTTGTTAATGCCGTTGTATGCACTGTTTGATTTTGGAGCAAGGCACACTGCCACAACCGCATCGGCAAGGGGTATGCGTGCCTCGGGCAGTCCGACCTTCATTGCCATATCTACACAAGCGTTAACAATGGGCAAAATCTGCGGGTAGGCAAGCCCTACATCCTCGCTTGCACAAACCATAAGTCTGCGGCAGGCACTGGGCAAATCTCCGGCGGCAAGCAGCCGTGCAAGATAATGCAAAGCGGCGTTAGGGTCGCTGCCACGCATGCTTTTTTGGTAAGCCGACACAATATCATAATGCTCATCGCCCGATTTATCGTAACGCACAGCGTTTTTTTGAGAGAAAGCGGCAATATCATCTTGGCTGATATGCTTAACGCCGTTTTCGGTTTGTGCGACTTGTGCGGCAAGCTCGGCACAGTTTATTGCCTTGCGAATATCACCGCCGCAGCCGTGTGCAATCGCCGCAACGGCATCCGGCGAAGACTCAATTTTAATGTTTTCTTCGGCTGTCAAAAAATCAAACGCACGCAATACAGCCTTTTCAATTTCCGACTCTTCGATTTCTTTAAATTCAAAAACCGTGCTGCGGCTTAAAATTGCGTTATAAATATAAAAATAGGGGTTTTCGGTGGTGGATGCTATAAGCGTTATTTTGCCGTTTTCTAAAAACTCAAGCAGGGTTTGCTGCTGCTTTTTGTTAAAATACTGAATTTCGTCCAAATAGAGCAAAATGCCGCTAAGCCCCGAAAAAGTTTCGGTTTGGGCAATAATGTCTTTAATATCGGCGGTGGATGCTGTTGTGCCGTTTAGCTTTTTTAGGGTTTGGTTGGTCTTTTTTGCAATAATCGAGGCAACGGTGCTTTTGCCCACCCCACTGGGTCCGTAAAAAATAAGGCTGGGGATTTTATTGCTCTCGATAATTTTTTGCAGGGGCTTGCCTTTGCCCAAAATATGCTTTTGACCAAAAACTTCGTTTAGTTCGGTGGGGCGTATTCTATCTGCCAAAGGGGCTTTGTTGTTATACATTTTGCACCTTGTTTAATTTATTTTTAGCCGGTTAGGCGAGTTGTTAAGTTACGTTAGGGCAAAGCGTGTTATTGGCTTGCCCCCGCTGAAAATGCGTATTTATAGTTTGATTATACTTAAAATTTCGTCGGCTACAAATTGGGTGAGCATAAATTCAATCTCTCTGGGCTCATCTGGCAGAGTGAGGATAATCTGGCTGCCGCAGGTTATTATGTAACCGTCGGGGCAGAACTTTGCTTTAAGTTTTTTCGGTTTTGCCTGTTGCGTGTTTGCCAGCATATTAGAGAGTATGTCTTCTAAACAATCGGGCATTTGCGTGCCCAAAGGCCCCACAATAACTGCAAGGTAGGCAGTTTGTAACGATGCAACCAAAGCATCGGCAAACTCTTGCGGGGCAACAGTGCAAAGGAACATATCGGGGGCAAAACCAATTGCACCGAAGAATTTTTTAATCTGCTTTTCGCATAAGCCCGTTTTGCCGGATTTGTAAAAAATAATGTCGTACTTCAAAGCTTGCCTCCTTTTGTAAATATACTAATTTTGCCGCAACGAACGGTGAGCATTAAAAATTATCGTTTAACTTTTTCGAAAATAGGGGCGATTTTCATAGAAACAACAACCTTTTTCCAGTCGGACTCAGGCAAGCCCCAGCCTTTAAATACATATTTATACTCGCTCCAGTCGGGTCGTGTGGGGTTGGGGGGCGGAGTTGCTGATTTACCTTCTTCTACAAGCTCGGTTTTAAGTACGCTATTGTCCCAGTTAACCCAAGTAACCTGAAAACGAATTTTATCGTCTTCCGAAATCACCATATTATCGGTTTTGCCAAGATCCTCGTCGCCGTTTGGTCTGCCGTCGCCGTCGTACCAGTTGACTTCGGAGGAGCCGTTGTCGTAAGCATTAAGGAAAGATGAGTAAGAGGGTTTTGATGAGCCATAGCGGTTATAATAAATATCGGGCCAAAGTGCGTCGGAGTTAAGTTTGATTTTGTTTGTGTCAACGCTGTAGGTTTCGCCGGGGCGAACTTTGCGGGCAACCAAAACCGTGCGGAAATCGGCACCGAATTCATATGAACAGGTAGAAAGTGTAATTAAAGAATCGTTTTCGTTTACGTCAACCGGCATATCAAACAGCGAGCGGATTCTTAAGTTGTAAACAAAGTTCATAAACTGAGCATCGCTATTAAAATCGGCAACAAGATAATTGAAGAATTTGGAAGGTTCAACATCTACATCTACTTTTAAGTACGAGATTATTTTATAAACGCCCGCACCGTCTTCGGTGTCGAAATATATAATGGGAGAAGCCTTCATAAAGTCTAAATTACCGCTTGTTCCCCCGTAATTTAGCAGATTGGAAAACATCGAGCCGTCTATCATATGATGCCCGTGCATAATCACATTTTTGCTCTTAACGCTTTTAGAGCATCGGAAATCTAAAAATATGCTGCCAAAGCCGGAGCTGTTGCCGTAAATATCACGCCACAGGTAATATTGGTTTGTGGAGGTGTCGGCGGTGTTCTCTACAACGGGGTAGTTTATTTTTGTGTTGTCGATTTTTACATAACCAACAATGGCACTGCTTTTTGATTTTAGCTGGTCGAACATATTTTTGGAGAGATTTGAATCCGCCAAATTTGCAGATGGTGCTGTTGCCTCGGGGTCTATAGATGGACTGTAACTGTCGTAAATCGTGCGGAACTGTGCATTAAAAGAGTCGTTTAGCATAGGGTCAATAATATATGTCCTTGCCAAAAAGTAACCGCCGACTATTATTGCCAGTGCGGCAGCAAGAACAATTGATTTACGCAAAATTTCTCCCCAGCTGTCGCCTTTTAGGGGTATTATGTTTGATATAAAACCACGCTTTTCGTTTTTAACTTCTACCTGCGTAAAGCCGTTTGGGTATTTTTCTTTTGCTGCGGCAAAGATTGCCTGTGCCTTTTGCACCGAGGCTGCAATAAGGTCAGAATACTCACGTTCGGTCAGCTCGGTTTGCGGCAGAGCAACAACTTTAATGCCTTTGTATAAAAAGCAATAACCACGGTATTCGTTGCCGCAATTGCCCAGTGAGTGGATTTTAACTTTGCTTTTAAGCATTGCTGGTGTGGCTTTTTTGCCGAACTTTTTTGGTTTTTTTGCGTCTTCGGGTGTTGTTTGGTCAGCTGATTCCTGCTTGTCGGCTGTTGTTGCTTTTTCAGCTTTTGCAACCTCTTGCAAGGGCTGTTCTTTTTCATAATTAATAATAGTTCTGGAAAAAATATCCCTAAACGATTCGCTGCTGGAGGTTGAAAGTGCATTAACCAAAACTATCATTTCGGGCGGGTTTGCATCGTTTGTGCTAACCTCAAGTGCCTCGTATATTTTGTTGCAGCTATAGTCAACTTCGGTTTTAAACAGCACGTTAACTTCGTTTTTATGCAATTCTGCTACCGTTTCGTCAAACACAGTGTTAAAGCCTGCAATGGCTTCGTCGCTTATTCTTACCGAATAAATTTCTACGTTTGTTTTCATATGTTTCACCTGCTTAAAAAAATTATGTTTTGCTCAGCCCCGTACGGGGAGTATATACCTCATAACGGTGTTTTCCACCGCCTCATCAATCAAGCTTTCGATTTGTGCTTTTTGCTCTTCTTCTTTAACAAATTTTAACTTTGGTTTGGTGCGGGGGTGCTTTGGCGTAAACACCGTGCAGCAATCCTCATAGGGTTCTATCGAGGTTTCAAAAGTATCAATTTGGCGGGAGATTTTAATAATCTCTTCCTTGTCCATCCCAATAAGCGGTCGGAACACAGGCAAAGCCGAGGCATCATCCGTGCAGGCAATAGCCTCCAGCGTTTGGCTTGCAACCTGCCCCAAGCTTTCGCCCGTTATAAGGGCTTTGCTGTCGGCGTTTTGTGCTATTATCGAGGCTATACGCATCATTGCACGCCGCATTACCAAAGTAAAATAATCGTCGTCGGCAAATTTGCGAATATTCTCCTGAATTTTTGTAAACGGCACGGTATACATATTTATCGAGCCGCAGTAAAGGCTGACCTTTTGCAACAGCTTAACCACTTTTTGCTCGGCACGGGGGCTTGTGTAGGGTGGGCTTGCAAAGTGTATTGCACACAGCCGCAGCCCTCTTTTTGCCATCATATATGCCGCCACGGGCGAGTCTATCCCCCCGCTTATAAGCACTGCCGCATTGCCGCCCGTACCTGTCGGCACACCGCCTGCACCCCGTGTTGCCCCGCTGCGTATATATGCGGCGTAATCTCGCACTTCTACCGTAACGGTAACATCCGGGCTATGCACATCAACCGACAAATTGGGGTATTGCAAAAGCATTGCTTCGCCTAAATTTGCACAAATTTCGGGCGATTTTAACGGGAAAGATTTATCGGCACGTTTTGCCTCAACTTTAAAGGTTTTTGCCGCTGTCAGCTCTTTGCCAAGGTATTCTGTAGTTGTTTTTACAATATCGTCAAAGTCTTTTTTTGCAACAGCCGCACGAGAAAATGCGGCAATGCCGAAAATTTTAGAAACACGCAGTGCAACTTCGTCAAAATCGGGTTCCCAATCAATCGGCTCTACATAAATTGTAGATTGAGCTATGTAAATTTTAAAGTCGCCCAGCGGCTTTAGCGATATTCGGATATTCTTTTTTAAAATATCCTCAAAGGTGCGGCGGTTGAGCCCT
>JAISII010000075.1 GCA_031262125.1 Oscillospiraceae bacterium
CCTACAAATTTGGGCACGGGTATGCGAGCCTCGGTTATGCTGCATTTGCCCGCTTTGCAAAAAAGCGGAGCTATAAACAGCCTGTCGCAAAATCTTTCTAAACTGGGGCTTACCATCCGTGGGCTATATGGCGAAGGCACAAAGCCAAAGGGAGCGATTTATCAGCTTTCTAACCAAATAACATTGGGCATAAGTGAAGAAACGGCAATTGCAAACCTAAAGAATATTGCCACACAAATTGCCGCCCAAGAAGAAGCTATGCGGCAAAATTTGCTCCAAAGCCCCGATATTCAAGACGCACTCAGCCGCAGTGTAGGCATGCTTAAATATTGCCGTGTAATAAATCACGCCGAGGCTGTGGAGTTACTCTCGAACTTGCGGTTTGCACTGGCAGTTGAGATGATAGACGGCATAAACATTGCCGATATAGACGCACTTATGGAGAAAATTCAGCCTGCAAACATTTTGCTTGGCGGCGGTGTTGCAACGCCGGAAGAAAGGGATAAAAAACGAGCGGAGATTATACATGAGGCTTTGAGGGGGTTGTAAAACCACCCCGTCTGCTCTGCACAATCTAAAAATAATTTTATTTTTTTAGATTTTTAATAAAAATAAATTTTATTTTTTACTAAGGGAGCAGACACCCCTCCACGGAGGGGAATATTAGTGTATTCAATAGACTAAGAGCAAACCACACAGTAAATTTTAGATAGACAAACCAACCACCCAACCCAAAGCCTCGCCAATACGGAAAAATTCCCCTCCGGGGAGGGGTGGCAGGGCGTAGCCCTGACGGGGTGGTTCGTATAAAAAAGTTTATTTTTTTATTAAATTTAAATAGAAATTAAAATTTTTAAGGTCGGGGTGGTTAACTTGCAAAATGTTCCATTTTGCAAAGAGGAGCAACCGCCCGAAAAGCGTAGCTTTTTGTGCTTGCACAAAAACAAGCTCAAAAGGGCGTGTTGCGACGAGAGGTGAAAATATATGAACTATTTTTTTAAAGGATTTACACAAAAAGCAAACAAAGCCCTTAATTTGGCGATTGAAAAAGCCGAGTATTTAGGGCACACATACGTAGGCACAGAGCATATGCTGTTTGGGCTTGCCGCCGAGGACAGCGGAGTTGCCGCAGCGGCACTTAAAGAATGCGGGCTGCATGCCGACAAGCTTGAAGAGAAAATTGAAAGCTCTATCGGCGTGGGTACACATTCGGGGCTTACACCCGATGACTTTACCCCCCGAACAAAACGTATGATGCAAATTGCGGTGCTGACCTCGTCTAAGCTGGGGCATAATTATGTTGGCACCGAGCATTTGCTTATGGCTTTGCTGAGTGAGAGCGACAGCTATGCCGCAAAATTTTTGCGGGAGCTTAACGTAGACTGCTCGGCGGTTATGACAATTTTGCACGGTGCAATTGCCGACGAAGCGGCAGACGATTCGTTTGAAATGTTCGGCGGTGCATCCTCCCCTATTTCGGGCGGAAAAAGCGGTAAAAACAAAACAAAAACGCTTGAGCAGTTTGGGCGTGATTTAACGCAAGCCGCCGAAAAAGGCGAAATCGACCCTGTTATTGGGCGAAAAAAAGAAATCGAGCGGGTTATTCAAATCCTCAGCCGCCGCACAAAAAACAACCCCGTGCTTATAGGCGAACCCGGCGTTGGCAAAACTGCCGTTGCCGAAGGGTTAGCTTTAAAAATTGCAAAAAACGAAGTGCCCGAAATTTTAAAAGACAAACGCATTTTTTCGCTTGACCTTACGGGTATGATTGCCGGAACGAAGTACCGTGGCGACTTTGAAGAACGCATTAAAAAGTGCATTGACGAAGTTAAAAACAGCACCGATATAATTTTGTTTATAGACGAGCTGCATACAATTATAGGTGCGGGTTCGGCAGAGGGTTCTGCCGATGCTGCAAATATACTGAAGCCCTCGCTTGCACGTGGCGATTTTCAGGTTATTGGTGCAACCACTCTTAACGAATACCGCAAGCATATTGAAAAGGACGCCGCACTGGAACGCCGTTTTCAGCCGATTACCGTTGGTGAGCCGTCGCTCGAAGAATCAATCGAAATACTCAAAGGGCTAAAAGACCGCTACGAAGCACATCACAAGGTAAAAATAACAGACGAAGCAATTACAGCTGCCGTCACGCTTTCCGACAGATATATTGCCGACCGCTTTTTGCCCGACAAAGCAATCGACCTTATAGACGAAGCATCGTCAAAGGTGCGGCTAAAAGGGCTTATCGCTCCCCCGCAACTGCGTGAGCTTGAAGAGAAAATTAAAGAGCAGGAAAAAGAAAAAGACAGTGCACTTGCCGAGCAGGATTTTGAACGCTGTGCAAAGCTGCGGGATAATATAAAAGACCTGCAAGCCAAGCTGGCAGAGCAAAAGCAAGAATGGGAGGACTCCCGCTCGGGTGCGGGCGGTGATGTTACCGCAGAAGATATTGCAACAATAGTATCCGACTGGACGGGCGTGCCTGTTGTTCAGCTTACGCAAGAGGAATCGGAGCGTTTGCTGCATTTGGAAGATGTTTTGCACGCACGGGTTGTGGGGCAAGACGAGGCCGTAAAGGCGGTTGCAAAAGCCATACGGCGTGGGCGTGTGGGGCTTAAAGACCCAAAAAGACCCGTTGGCTCGTTTATATTCTTAGGACCCACCGGCGTGGGCAAAACCGAGCTTTGCAAAGCCTTGGCAGAAGCAATGTTCGGCGACGAAAACGCCCTGCTTCGGCTGGATATGAGCGAATATATGGAAAAACACACTGTTTCAAAGCTCGTCGGCTCGCCCCCCGGCTATGTTGGTTACGACGAAGGCGGGCAGCTAACCGAAAAGGTACGCCGCAAACCGTATTCGGTGGTTTTATTTGACGAAATCGAAAAAGCTCACCCCGACGTTTTTAATATGCTGCTGCAAATTTTAGAGGACGGCAGACTCACCGACTCGCAAGGCCGCACGGTAGACTTTAAAAATACGGTAATAATAATGACCTCGAACGTGGGTGCAAGGCTTATTACCGAGGAACAAAAAGCGTTAGGCTTCAGCCTTGAGAACGCCGAAAACGCCGAGCAAAAAAATATTAAAGATACCGTTATGAGCGAGCTTAAAAAACTGTTCCGCCCCGAATTTTTAAACCGTGTTGACGATATTATAGTGTTTTCAAAACTAAACGAGGACGAAATTAAAGACATTGCACAAAAGCTGCTTGCCACACTGTCGTTACGGCTTGCCGATTTGGGCATTACGCTGACATTCAGCGATGCTGCAATGACGGCAATTGCAAAAGAGGGCTACGACCCGATTTACGGAGCACGCCCGCTAAAACGGGCAATTCGCAGCAAGCTGGAGGATAAGCTTTCGGAGAAACTTTTGGAAAAATCCATCCCCACCGGCAATGTTGTGTGCGATTTTAAAGACGGCGAGTTTGTTTTTGAGGGTGCAGAGCAGACAACAAAATAAATTTTAAGCCCTTGCATTTTTTTGCAGGGGCTTTGTGCGTACTTTTTGTATTACTATGTATTATCAGAACAAAAAACTTGATTATTTTTATTTACGTATGTTATACTGTTGCAGAAACTACACAGATTTTTTAAAAGCAATAAGGAGTATGCCGATTGTCTCAAATATCCATACAAAACTTAACTTTTGCCTACGACGGCACGGCAGACAACGTTTTTGAAAACGTTAGCTTGCAAATAGACACTTCGTGGAAGCTTGGGCTTGTGGGGCGTAACGGGCGGGGCAAAACCACCCTGTTACGGCTTCTGATGGGAGAATTTGAACACAGCGGCACTATAAGCACAAATGCAGAATTTGAATATTTTCCGTACAGTGTTACAAACACAGCTGCTTCTGCTTTTGAGGTGGCTGAAGAAATGTACCCAAACGTACAACAGTGGGAGCTTGAACGTGAGCTTAACCTGCTGAGCTTTAATGTTGAACGGTTATGGTTGCCTTACAGCTTGCTGTCTTAC
This sequence comes from Oscillospiraceae bacterium, assembly GCA_031262125.1. Lineage (GTDB taxonomy): Bacteria > Bacillota > Clostridia > Oscillospirales > Acutalibacteraceae > JAISII01. The sequence goes on from JAISII010000075.1 coordinate 3,981, forward strand.
GGCGAAAAAACTAAAATAATGCTTGGCACATTGTTTTGCAAACCAAACGCCTTTTTGCTTATTGATGAACCTACAAACCACCTTGACGCACAAGCAAGGAGGATATTATCAGATTATTTAAAGCGAAAAAAGGGGTTTATTCTTGTTTCTCACGACCGAACTGTTTTAGACGAATGTATAGACCATATAATTTCAATTAACCGGGCAAATATAGATGTTACAGCGGGCAATTTTTCGGTTTGGGAGCAAAACAAAGCATATCAAGATGCTTTTGAGCTTGCCGAAAACGAGAAATTAAAAAAAGACATTAAACGCTTAGAAATAAGCACACGCCGAGCTGCTGATTGGTCGCATAAAACCGAAAAATCAAAAAAAGGGGCGGCAGACAAAGGCTTTATTGGGCATAAAGCCGCCAAAATGATGAGCAAGGCAAAAAATATTGAAGACAGAAAAAACTCCGCTTTGCAAGAAAAACAAGGGTTATTAAAAAATATAGAAACCGCCGATAACCTTAAACTCTCCCCTCTCAAGTATGTTAAGCAAAACCTTGTTTTTGCAAATGATTTGCAGATTTTTTATGATGGCAGGGCGATTTTTGCACCGATGAATTTTAACATTAAAAACGGCGACCGAATTGCTCTTGCGGGCAAAAACGGCAGCGGAAAATCCAGCCTTATAAAGCTGTTGCTGGGCAAAAAAATTAATTACTCCGGCACTTTGGAGATTGGCAGCAACCTGAAAATAAGCTATATTCCGCAAGGCACCGAGCATTTGTCGGGCAGCCTGTGCCAATACGCCGAAAAGCTGAGCATAGACGAAAGCCTGTTTAAGTCAATTTTGCGTAAGCTTGATTTTGAACGAACACAGTTCGATAAAGATATATCCGATTTCTCCGAAGGGCAAAAGAAAAAGGTTTTGCTTGCGGGCAGCTTGTGCGAACAAACACATTTGTATGTTTGGGACGAACCTTTAAACTTTATCGATGTGCTTTCTCACAAGCAGATTGAAGATTTGATTTTGGCAAATAACCCTACAATATTGTTTGTAGAGCACGATATTAGCTTTGCAAACCAAATAGCAACAAAAATTTTAAATTTACAGTTGTAATCATACTAACATAGTGGTAAAATATGTTTATAGCTAATATAAATTAACGAGAGGAGCAGAAAACGTGAAAATTTCGACCAGAGGACGCTATGCTTTGCGGGTGATGATTGACCTTGCCGAGCATAATAACGGCGAATTTATAAGACTTAAAGAAATTGCACAGCGTCAGGATATTTCGGAGAAATATCTGGAAAGCATTTTGCCCGCACTTACATCGCACGGGTTTTTAGAGGGGCTGCGTGGCAAAGGCGGCGGCTATAGGCTAACCCGCCCACCCGAAAGCTACACCGCAGGCAGCATTTTAAAACTGGTAGAGGGCAGCCTTGCCCCCGTTGCCTGTTTAGAAAGCGAAAAAAACAATTGCGAAAAAGCCGCAAACTGCAAAACACTGAAGATGTGGCAGGATTTATATAAACTGCTGGACGATTATTTTGAGGGCATTACCATTGCCGACTTATGTAAAAGTGGTTTACCGGGTAACGATTTTGTTATTTGAAATAAAGTTTTTTTAAAAAAATAATTTTTTTAATTAAGCGAGCAAAACCGAACAACGATTTTTAAAATTAAAAAAAAGTTTTTTTAAAAAATTTGAATTTTTTTTGATTTAGGTATTGACATTTTCTTTTTTTGTGGTAAAATCCTATTAACATATCGTTTTAGTAGGTTGAACCTCTGAGCAATGTAAATAAAATTTATAACCCGAAAGGAAGAACAAAACAATGTCAAACAAAAATTATAAGTTCGAAACTTTGCAGCTGCACATTGGGCAAGAACAGCCCGACCCGGCAACCGATGCCCGTGCAGTGCCAATTTATGCAACCACCTCCTATGTTTTTAAAAACAGTGCACAAGCCGCAGGGCGGTTTGGCTTGACCGAGGGCGGCAACATCTACACCCGCCTAATGAACCCTACCTCGGATGTTTTTGAACAACGCATAGCTGCGTTGGAGGGCGGTATTGCAGCCCTTGCAGTTGCCAGCGGAGCGGCAGCTATAACCTATGCAGTGCAAAACATTGCAACCGCAGGCAGCCATATTGTTGCGGCGTCAAACCTCTATGGCGGCACATACAACCTCTTTGCCAACACCCTAAAAGAGCAAGGCATAGAAACCACATTTGTTGACCCGACAAACCCCGAAAATTTTAAAGCGGCAATTAAAGCAAACACAAAGCTTATTTTTGCCGAAACGCTGGGCAACCCGAACTCGGATGTGCTTAATTTAGAGGAAGTTGCCGCTATTGCACACAGCAACGGCATACCGCTTATTGTAGACAACACATTTGCCACACCTTATTTTTTACGCCCGATAGAACACGGTGCCGACGTTGTGGTGCATTCCGCTACAAAATTTATTGGCGGGCATGGCACAGTAATCGGCGGTGTAATAATCGACGGCGGAAAATTTGACTGGGCACAGAATGATAAATTCCCCGGGCTTTCGCAGCCTAACCCGTCTTACCATGGCGTAGTGTTTACGGCAGCGGTTGGTGCGGCGGCGTACATAACAAAAATACGCACAACCCTCTTGCGGGACCAAGGTGCGGCAATTTCTCCTTTTAACTCGTTTTTGCTTTTGCAAGGGTTAGAAACATTGTCGCTTAGGTTAGAACGCCACGTAGAAAACGCACTTAAGGTAGTAAACTATCTTAAAAATCACCCGCTGGTTGAGCAGGTAAACCACCCCTCGCTTGCAGTTGGAGCAGCAAAAGAACTGTACGACAACTACTTTGCAAACGGTGCAGGCTCAATTTTTACGTTTGAACTAAAAGGCGACGCCGCCGATGCACAAAAATTCACCGAAAGCTTAGAGCTGTTCTCTCTGCTGGCAAACGTGGCAGATGTTAAATCGCTGGTTATTCATCCGGCATCAACCACACACTCTCAGCTTTCACCTCAAGAGCTACTAAACGCAGGCATAAAGCCAAACACGGTTAGGCTCTCAATAGGCACCGAGCATATCGACGACATTATAGCCGACCTTGCAAACGGTTTTGAGAAAATCGCAGGTTAAAATTAAAACCTATTTAGCAAAACCCATTTTACAAAAAAACACGGAGGATATTATGAGCAACATTAAAAAATCTATAACCGAGCTTATTGGCGGCACTCCGCTTTTAGAGCTGTCAAATTACGAGAAAAAACACGCTCTAAAAGCAAAGCTTGTGGGCAAACTGGAATTTTTTAACCCCGCAGGCAGCGTTAAAGACCGCATTGCAAAAGCAATGATAGAGCAGGCAGAAGAGCAAGGTTTGCTTAAACCCGGTGCGGTGATTATCGAGCCGACATCGGGCAACACGGGCATAGGTTTGGCTGCAATTGCGACCTCAAAAGGCTACAAAATTATACTCACAATGCCCGAAACAATGAGCATTGAACGCCGCAATTTGCTTAAAGCATACGGGGCACAATTGGTGCTGACCGAGGGTGCAAAGGGTATGAAAGGTGCTATTGAAAAAGCAAACGAGCTTGCCGAACAGACCCCGGGCAGCTTTATACCCGGGCAGTTTACAAACTTTGCAAACCCTGCTGCACACAAAGCAACCACAGGACCCGAAATTTGGGAATCTACCGATGGTAAAGTTGACATTTTTGTTGCCGGAGTAGGCACAGGTGGCACCATAACAGGCGTCGGCGGGTTTTTAAAGAGCAAAAACCCAAATGTAAAAGTTTATGCAGTCGAGCCGGCGGATTCTGCCGTATTGTCGGGGCAAAAACCGGGTTCGCACAAAATTCAGGGCATTGGTGCGGGCTTTGTGCCAAAAGTTTTAAATACCGAAATTTACGACGGCATTATTCCCGTTAAAAACGAGGATGCATTTGCCGCTGGGCGTGAAGTAGCACAAACCGAAGGTGTTCTTGTCGGCATATCCTCTGGGGCGGCTGTTTGGGCTGCTGCACAGCTTGCGGCTCTGCCCGAAAACGAGGGTAAAACTATTGTTGCCCTCCTCCCCGATACCGGGGAAAGGTATTTGTCTACTCCAATGTTTAGTGAGTGAGTTTTTTCTTTTTCTTTTAAAAAATAATTTTTTTAAAGAAAGATATTTGTCTACTCCTATGTTTAGTGAGTGTTTTTTCTTAAGAAACAAATTTTCGGCTAATATGCGACGCAATCGTATATTAGCCGATTTTTTTTGCTTATGACATCCACAAAAACCCTTGACATTTTATTCCACAAAAACTATAATTAATATGTAGGGTGCTTGCCAATACGGTAGGCGGTGTTCCTCTTTTCTTTCCAAACTTCAGCCACAAACGGGCAATACATAAGGGAAGGAGGGTTGTGCTAATGAGTACATTAGAGCTAATTGCTTTACTTGGACTAATAGTATCAATTATTTCTGCAATCGTTAAAAATAACGATAAAAAGAAATAACCGCCTAACTCTCACATAAGGCGGTTATTTATTAAACGTCAGAGAGGAACGCCGACTATCGGCAAGTTCCTTACACCTATATTATATACAGCAGCCTTGACTTTGTCAAGACTTTTTAATTGCTAAAATCATTAAAAATAATCATTCACAAGGATTTTCGGCTAATATGCGACGCAATCGTATATTAGCCGAAATTTTTACTTCACCAAACCGAACATATCAGCCTTTCCCCCATAAAATATAAAATAATATATTTATGAGGTGGAATATGCGAGTTTTAAAAAAAGGTATGTCCGGCACGGATGTTATGGAAATTCA
>JAISII010000111.1 GCA_031262125.1 Oscillospiraceae bacterium
TTTTGCTCCTGTTTTGGTTTTTACAATCTCCTGATAGAAGTTACCCCGTTAACGCTGCCCAGCTTTGCCATAATTGCCTTTAGGTGGTCCCGACCCGTAACTTCTATGTTAACTACAATCTGTGCTTGATTATTCTCGATTTCTCGGGAGTTCATTGAATGAATGAAAATGTGCATATTTGTAAGAATCAAGCTTACGTCGGCAATAAAGCCTGTGCGGTCGCCCGCTAAAATCTCCAGCGTGCTGTTAAAGGACTCTTTAACCTCATCGCCGACCCAAGTAACATTAACCCAGCGTTCCGGCTCTTCGCAATATTCAACATCGGCGGGGACATTGGTGCAGTTTTGATTGTGAACCGACACGCCGTGCCCACGGGTGATGAAGCCGATAACTTTATCGCCCGGCAAGGGGTTGCAGCATTTTGAGAATTTTACAAGGCAATCGTCCATACCCTCAACAATAACGCCCGAACCGACTTTATGACGGCGTACGGTAGCTGCATCGGTAATTGGTTTTGCCTCTGCTGCTGCCGCCTGATACATTTGATGGTATTTATCCCGCAGGGGCTGTGTTAATTTTACAAGGCTTATACCGCCATAGCCGATTGCTGCGTAAAAATCATCTATGGTTTTGCAATTGTTGCGTTGCATATAGAACCCAAAAAACTCTTGTCGTTCTTCCTCGGCAATTGCCATACCGTTGCGTTTTAGCATTGCCTCCAGCTGGGCTTTGCCCTCGATAATATTCTCTTCTCGGCGTTCTTTTTTAAACCACGCTTTAATTTTAGAGCGTGCCTCGCTGGTTTTTACAATTTGCAGCCAGTTGCGGTTTGGATTTTCGGTTTTTTGGGTGAGTATTTCGATTATCTGACTGGTTTTAATTTTATAATCAAACGGCACAATGCTGCCATCTACTTTTGCTCCAACCATACGGTTGCCTACGCCGGAATGTATTGAATAGGCATAGTCGATTACCGTTGAACCCTTTGGCAGAATTTTTATATCTCCGCCCGGTGTAAAAACATAAACATTGCTCTGTTCGAAATCGTTTTTTAAGTTTTTTACAATTTCGGTAGAATCCTCGGTATCTATTTGGTTTTGTATTTTTGTACGAATATCTTTAAGGCTTTCATCAAGGGTGCGTTGTTTGCCGTCTTTTAAACCCAGCTTATACTTCCAGTGTGCTGCGATACCATATTCGGCGGCATAGTGCATATCCCAAGTGCGTATTTGCACCTCGAAAGGTATACCGTCTTTATCAAAAACCGTAGTATGCAGCGATTGATACATATTTGGCTTTGGTGTTGAAATATAGTCTTTAAAACGGTTGGGCATAGGGCGGAACAAATCGTGCACAACGCCCAAAGCGGTAAAGCATTCGGTAATATTATCTACTATAATCCTAACGGCAAAAACGTCGAAAATATCGTAGACGCTCAAGCCCTTCATATAGGTTTTGCGGTATATGCTGCATATGCTTTTTACCCGCCCTTGGATTTCTACCCTATCAATAATCCCCGCAGTTTTTCTAAGAATTTTTTGCTTAACCGATTCGATATATTTATCACGGTCTTTGCCTGTGGAGTCGAGATAATTTTGAATTTCCTCACAGCCAACAGGGTCGAGATATTTTATAGCTATGTCTTCAAGCTCGTCTTTTACCGATTTCATACCCAAACGGTATGCAATAGGTGCAAAAACCTCCATAGTCTCACGAGAAATATCGAGGCGTTTTTGCTCACGCATACAGTCCAGCGTACGCATATTGTGCAGCCTGTCGGCAAGTTTTATGATAATTACCCGAATGTCCTGAAACATTGCCATTAGCATTTTTCGCAGGTTTTCGGCTTGGGCTTCCTCACGGTTTTGGTACTGAATTTTTGAGAGCTTTGTTACGCCGTCTATTAAAAACGCAGCATCTTTGCCGTACAGCTTGCGTACCTCTTCCAACGTAACAGGGGTATCTTCTACAATATCGTGCAGCAATGCGGCAATTACAGAGTCGGTATCCATACCCAAGTTGACCAAAATACACGCAACCGAAGTCGGGTGCAAAATATAGGGCACGCCCGAAAGCCTGCGTTGGTCTCCGTGTGCTATATTAGCAAACTCATATGCTTTTGTTATTTTTTTAACGTCATAGTCGTTTTGGCTTGTTTGAATCAGATTTAACAGTTCTTGAAAATCCAAATAATGAGCCGCTGTTACTGCATTCGGCATTTGTACCTCCATAATTTTTTATAAGAACATTTTATTCAATAATAATATTTTTTATATCTTTAATTATACCGCAGTTGTCAAGGTCTGCTTTACCCTCAACGGGCAGCATTTCTATATTAATACTCCCCTGCTCGTCAAATGGTTCATAAAAGCTTATAAGCCCGCTTTGTGCCATTGCTTGCAGGGCAACCATAAGCTTACCGTAGTTTAGCCTGTTGCCCACCCTGTGCAACAGCACTTGAGGGGTAAATTTAAATTTTAAAACAGAGCGGATATACCTGTAAACCGCCGCAAAATCTTCTCGGCTTGGCAGCAATTGTGCCGCTTTTGCTGCATCGGTCAGGCTGCCCAAACAATATTCCTCAAAATAATTATTGGCTAAAATAGCGGCATTTACGTCAAAATCCGAAAATTTTATATCTTCTATTATAACAGATACGCTTTTTGTACCTTTATATTCATTTATTGACAATTTTGCGGCAATATCTATAATATCGCCCGGCAAATAGGGGAAGTCTTGCGGCTGTGCAAAAAATTTGAGTGCCGTAACACGGGTAGACTCACGCTTTAGCACAAGCTTTAAGTGCTTGCCGCCGCTAAGGGGGTGTATTTCGCACAGCTCCATATTGCAAAAGGCAAAAAGCGGTTCGGGGTTGCCGCTGCCATAGGGTTCAAGATATTGCAGCAGCTCGGCGGTTTCGATATTCAGCTGTGCAGGGTTAAGCTTGCAGTCAATTTGCAAAGTTTCGGGCGGGACGCTTGCTTTTTTTGCATACTCGTTAACTTTGTGCCGGAACTTTTCTATATCGGCTGTTTTAAGGCTTAGCCCTGCCGCCATTGGGTGCCCGCCGTGGTGCGTGAGCATATCGGCACAATAATCTATTGCATCGCATATTGCAAAACCCTCTACACTGCGTGCCGAGCCGACGGCATTTTCGCCCTCGCTGCTTATAACTATTGCGGGCTTGCCGAAAACATCTTTAATTCGGGCGGCAACTATGCCCAAAATGCCCTTGTGCCACCCTTGCCCCGATACCACAATAACAGGGCTAAAACGCCACAGTGGGTTTTGTTTTATTGCTTCCATAACATCGTCAAAAACGGTTTTGCAAAGTTCTTGACGGGTGCGGTTATATTCGCCGAATTTTGTTGCAAGCTCTGCCGCTCTTTCCGGCTCCTCGCACAACAGCAGCTCTACAACCTCGCTTGAGTTCCCCAACCGCCCTACGGCGTTAATACGGGGCACGATTGAAAAAGCAACTTTGCCCGCAGTCAGCGGCTTGCCTGTCAGTCCGGCTTCCTCCAGCAGAGCGGCAATGCCCACACTGTCGGAGTTTTGTATATGCAAAATGCCCTCTTTAACAAAAGTTCGGTTATCGCTGTGCAGCGGCACAAGGTCGCCCACCGTGCCAATGCAAAGCAAATCGGCAAAATTGCCAAGCAACGCCTGCGGGTCGCAATACTCGCCCTCGATAGCCATAACAAGCAAAAAAGTAGTGCCCACACCGCACATATCATAACACAGCACGTTGTTGCCCTCACAATGCAAATCGACAACGGCTGCACAATCGGGCAGCTGCCCTTGCGGCTGATGATGGTCAGTAACGACTACGTCTAACCCAAGCTCGGTAGCATAGGCAATCTCGGCTACGGCGGCAACACCATTGTCTACGGTAACTATTAAGCTAACCCCGCTTTGCTTTAGGGCGGCTATTGCATCCTTGTTAAGCCCATAGCCCTCGGCACGGGATGGTATGTAGTAGGTTACATCTGCACCGTTAGCCTCAAGGTACGAAAACAACAAAGCAGTCGCCGTAACGCCGTCGGCATCATAATCGCCGTAAATGCAAATTTTCTCGTTTTGCTCTAATGCTTTTTTAACACGGGCTGCGGCTTTTTCAATATCTTTAACACCGTGATAATCGGTTACAATACCACGGTTTAGCAAAAAATCTTCAATTTCTTCGGGCTTTGCAATGCCGCGCAAAGACAGCAGCATTGCCAAAAATATCGGCAAATCGTTCTCTTGTGCTATTGCCATTGCCTGTTGCTTATCGGGTTTTTTAATGTTCCAAAGCTTCATTTAACTTCCCTTTTTGGCTTATATAATAATCTTATACTAATCTTTGTTTTTGTTTTTAAGCTGCTCTTCTGCAAAACTTAGTGCCGATTCATTAATCTCGCTGCCGCTTATAATGCGTGCAAGCTCACGTTTGCGTCCTTCAAAATCAAGCGGTGCTACGCTTGTGTAGGTTTTGTTGTCGGCAAAGTCTTTTTTAATTAAAAAATGGCTGTCGGCAAAGGCGGCAATTTGCGACTGGTGGGTAACGCAAATGACTTGACAGGATTTTGAAACCTCGTGCAATTTTGCCCCAACCTTATGCGAAGCACTGCCGGATATCCCAGTATCAATTTCGTCAAAAATGAGTGTATCTACCATATCGGACGCTGAAAGCACGGTTTTTATGGCAAGCATAATGCGAGAAAGCTCGCCACCCGATGCAATTTTAGAAATCGGCTTTGGCGGCTCGCCCGGGTTTGCCGAAATCATAATCTCGATTTTATCGCACCCTTTGGCATACAGCTCACACCGGGTTTGCTCAATATAGAACCGCACCTTTGGCATATCAAGGTAGGCAAGCTCTTCTGCAATTTTGGTTTGGAACTGCTCTATGCCCTTTTTGCGTATGTCAGAAATCTCGGTTGCCGCATCCTCAGCCTCTTTACGCTGAGAAGCAAGCAGATTTTTTAGCTTGCTGCGATTAACGTCGTAGTTTATAAGCTCGTTGTAGGTTTTTTGAGCTTCTTCTAAAAAAGCCAAAACTTCCTCGACCGTGCTGCCGTATTTTTTAGACAGCTTTGAGATTTCGTCCAGCCGTTCTTCGATTTCGTTAAGCCGCTGCGGGTCGGCTTCTATGTATTTTTTCTGCCCTCTCACCTCTTCAAGGCAATCCTTCAGCTCATAAGATAAATCATAAAGACGGTTGCCCAAGCTTTCGGCATCTGGCAAAAATTTGGATGCTTCTATTACATTTTCTGCCGCAGCTTCCACATCATCACAGGCACCGTCATAATCTTCGCCGCCGCACAAAAAATCCTCGGCGTTTTGCAAAAGCTCTTGTATTTTTTCGGCGTTTTGCAGCACACGCCGCTCGTCGTTTAGCTCTTCCCACTCGCCGGGCACTAAGTCGGCTTGCTCTATTTCGTTAATTTGGTACTCTAATAAATCAATTTTTCGGGCACGCAGTTCATCGTCTTCGTTAAGGGCGGCAAGCTGTTTTTGAGTTGATTTATAGTTTGCAAACAGCACCGCATACTTTTCTAAAAACTCACTAATATTGCTGTAACTATCGATATAATCAATATGCCGCTCGGGGTTCATAAGTCCAAGACTTTCGTTTTGCCCATGAATATTAATAAGCAGCGTGCTGACCTCTTTAAGCTGAGAAACATGAACAGGGCGGCCGTTGATTTTGCAAATATTTTTGCCGGATGCACTTAAAGAACGCTCTAAAAAAAGCCCGTCGGCTGCATCTATGCCCATTTCCTCCAGTGCAGAAATAACGCTGCCGACATCTTCAAACTCGGCACTTACAAACGCACTTTGTGCGCCTGTACGAATTATCTCTTTTGGGGTGCGTTTGCCCAAAACTGCGTTAATGGCATCTATCAATATGCTTTTGCCCGCACCTGTTTCGCCCGTTAGAACATTCAGCCCCTGCCCGAACTCGACATTTGTTTTTTCTATTACGGCAATGTTTTCTATATATAAATTTTTAATCATATTCGGTTTTTACTCCAAAAAAGCTTATTTATCGGCAAGGTTTAAAATTTCGGTCTTTACACTCTCGGCAGCGGCGGCACTGCGTGTTGCTGCAAAAATAGTGTCATCGCCCGCAAGGGTGCCCACAACGTCGGCAAACGCCATTTTGTCAATAGCTACGCAAACTGCCTGTGCCATGCCTATGCCTGTTTTTATAACCACAATGTTGTTTGCCTGCTCGGCAAAAATTACCGCCCCTGCAATAATATCACGGTAGTTTTGCAGCTCGTCGGGCGGGGCTTTTACCCCTGCTACATACTTATATTTGCCGTCGCTTGCAACGGCTTTTTGCAGCCCAAGGGCTTTAATATCCCGGCTGATCGTCGCTTGAGTTGCCATATAGCCCTCTTGCTTTAAAAGGCGTATCAAATCCTCTTGGGTGTCTATATCGTATAGACTGATGAGATCTAAAATTTTTGCCTGCCGTGTAATTTTCATATCAAAATAATCTCCTGTTTTTGTTTGTTTATATCTAAAATAAACTACCTTTGCACAAGCTTTTCAAAAACGTGTTTGAAGAAATTACGCTCTTTAATTGCTGCCAATTTTAGCGTTTTGTCTGCCTTTTTAATTATAACCCTATCGGTTGCCGATAAACCCAGCGACTCCTGACCGTCGATTGTAAGGTAACTTTGTTCGTCTTGCAGGTTAGAATCGGCACAGATAGAAAGCACAGAATTTTCGCCCAGCACTGCCGCACGAGAAATCAGTGAATGCGAGCAAATAGGCGACATAACAATGCAGCTCATTTGCGGGTGAATTATAGGCCCGCCCGCCGAAAGCGAATATGCAGTAGAGCCGGTTGGGCTTGCAATTACAATGCCGTCGGCACGGTAAGACACCATTGGTTGCTCGTTAAGGTAAACTTCCAAATCAATCATACGTGAGAGGTTGCCACGAGAAATTACGGCATCGTTAACCGCCAAAAAGCAGTGAGTTTGTGTGCTTGTTTGCACGCAAACGTCCAGCAGCATACGGTCTTCTATATGGTAATCGCCGCTAAGCAGCTTTGCTATATTTTCTATTTCGCACTCTTCAAGTTCTGCCGAAAAGCCCACACGCCCTGCATTTATGCCCAGCAACGGTTTGCCGGCACTGCTTGCAAGCTTGCCTGCTTTTATAATTGTGCCGTCGCCGCCGACCGATATTACAAAATCGCAATTATCAAGTTTATCGGTTAGCGTTCCGCCGTTTTGCAAAATCACTTCTTGGGCTTTTACTTTTAATCGGCAAGCCTTTTCGTTTTGCTCATTATGAATAATTAAAAAGTTCATATGGTTGCTCCTTTTTTATAAACCACCCCGTCTTCGCTAAAGCGAATCCACCACACCAGATGTCAGAAAACAAAGGTTAGAGGCAAGAAGCGACTTGTGTCGCTCGCATTCTCCCCCTGTCCAACACTCGCTTTGCTAGTGTTGGACATCCCCCTCCCGGAGGGGGACTTTTTTGCTCACTATCTATAATAGTGTTCCTAAAAGCCTCCCTCTTAGATGGAGGTGGCAGAGCGTAGCTCTGACGGAAGGAGAAAAAAGCAAACTCAGAGCCTCGGCAGTGCGGAAATATTCCCCTCCGAGGAGGGGTGGCTGCTCCCTAAGTAAAAAACAAAATTTGTTTCTATTTAAAATCTAAAAAAATAAAAATTTTTTAAATTGCACAGAGCAGACGGGGTGGTTTTCTAAGTAATTTCTGCATTCTGCATTATTATTTCTTATTTATTTAACGTCTAATTGTTGGTGCGACTCAAAAACTACCTCTTCGGCAACGACACTATCTGCCATAACAGGCTTCTCTGACTTTTGTAGAAAAACTAAATATTCAATGTTACCCTCGGGGCCTTTTATGGGCGAAAACGTTAGCCCCAAAACGCTGTAGCCGTTGGCAAAACAAAAGCTGCAAATGTCTTTAACAACATTAATATGCACAGCAGAATCCTTAACTACTCCTTTTTTGCCGATGTTTTCTCGCCCTGCCTCAAACTGGGGTTTTATTAGACACACGCCTTTGGCATTGGCTTTTAAAAAATCTGCAACAACAGGCAAAAGCAGTTTTATTGATATAAACGCAACGTCCATAGAGAAAAAGTCAATTTGCTCGGCAACCTTCTCTTGCTCAAGGTAACGCATATTTGTACGCTCAAGGTTTACCACACGGCTGTCGCTGCGTAAGCTCCATGCAAGCTGCCCATAGCCAACATCGACAGCATAAACCTTTGCTGCACCGTTTTGCAGCATACAGTCGCAAAATCCGCCGGTAGAAGCCCCAATGTCCATAGCTACCGCACCATTTAAATCTATGGGGAATTGCTGCAGTGCCTTTTCGAGCTTATAGCCGCCACGGCTGACATATTTTTGCTTGGTATCTCTTACTTCTATTGCTGTGGTCTGTGGGTAGCTCTCACCCGGTTTGTCTGCCTTTTGCCCGTTTGCATAAACCACACCCGCCATTATAAGGGCTTTGGCTTTTTCTCGGCTGGGGGCAAGGTTTTTTTCGCACAGCAAAATGTCAAGTCTTGTTTTTGGCATTTGTAGTTTTTTCTCACTTATTATCTTTAATTTTATTTATTATTGCAGCTTTGTCTAAGCCCAAATTTGCCAAGCTTTCGGCAACCGTTGCGTGTGGAATAAACTCGTCGTTAATGCCTGTATAAACAAACTTGCCTTTATAATCAAGCTTTGCAAGCTGCATCAAAAAGCTCTGCCCAATGCCGCCGTTTTGCACCGATTCTTCAAAAAACAAGATTTTTTTGAATTTTGATGCGAATCCAATTGCACTTTGGTCGATAGGTTTTATTCTGCACAGCTTTAAAATGCAAACATCAATCTTTTGTTGTTTCAGCTCGTCTGCTGCCTGTGCGGCGAAAGAGAAAATTCGCCCGTAGGTTACAACCAGCACCTTTGCTTTTTGGCTGCCGTAAATGTCGTAATTAATACTCTCGGTACTATAATCATCGGGGCGATAACCCTCGCACCCACGGGGGTAACGCACCGCACAAACGCCTTGCAGGTTTTGCACCGATTCTTCCAATGCACTCCCCATACCCTCATAATAGGCAGGCGAAAAAATAGTTACGTTTGGTATGCCGTTAAGCATAAGCACATCAAAAACACCTTGGTGCGTTTCGCCGTCTTCGCCTACAACTCCGGCACGGTCGATGCACAAGAGCATATGCAAATTTTGCATTGCAGCATCGTGGAGGATTTGGTCGTAGCTGCGTTGCAAAAATGTTGAATACACGGCAAAAACAGGCAAAAGCCCTTTGGCTGCAAGCCCTGCCGCAAAGGTTACGGCATGTGCCTCGGCAATGCCTACATCGAACGTGCGTTTTTTAAATTGACGCACAAATTCGCCCAAGCCCGTGCCCAAGCCCATAGCGGCGGTTATTGCACAAATATTGTCGTTTATGCTTGCAAGGTTGCACAAACACTGCCCAAATTGTGCCGAAAATCCTTTTTTATCGGCTATTACTTCGCCCGAGTCTATATCGAACTGCCCAATGCCGTGAAAGCTTTTTGGGTCGTTTTCGGCGAATTTATAGCCCTTGCCCTTTGTTGTAACAACGTGCAAAAGCACAGGACCTTTTACTTTTTTTACGGCTTCTAATGCTTTTTTCAGTCCCTCAACATCGTGCCCGTTAACTGGGCCATAATATGTAAAGCCCAAAAAGTCGAACAAAGTGTTGCGGTACACCAAATTTTTAATGCGGGATTTGCTGTGCCGCAAGCCGCCCGCAATTTTAGAGCCAATGCCCGGCATTTTGTGCAAACCACGCTCTACACGTTGCTTGATTTTCAGGTAGCCCGGACGTATACGCATACCCGTAAGGTAGCGTGCCATTGCACCCACATTATGAGAAATTGACATTTTGTTATCGTTTAGAATTACAATAAAGTTGCGTTTAAAACGTCCGGCGTTGTTCATACCCTCATAGGCAAGCCCGCCCGTAAACGAGCCGTCGCCGACAACTGCAAGTGTGTAGCTGTTGTCGCCCGCAAGCTGCTTTGCCTGTGCAATGCCGTATGCCGCCGAGATTGCCGTGCTGCTGTGCCCAACATCAAAGGCATCGCACTCACTTTCGCCTCTTTTAGGAAAGCCCGAAAGCCCGCCGCTGCGGCGAATTGTTTTTATTTGATTATAACGCCCAGTTAAAATTTTGTGTGTGTACGCCTGATGTCCAACGTCCCAAACTATAGAATCAGACGGGCAGCTAAAAACATAATGCAGCATAACGGTTAGCTCTACCGCCCCCAAATTTGAGGACAGATGCCCGCCGTTTACCGAAACAACCTCTACCAATGTTTTGCGTATTTGCTCACAAAGCTCGTCCAACTGAGAAAGCGGAAGCTTTTTTAAATCGGCAGGGCTGCAAATTTTTGCTAACAAATTTTGTTCTTCTTCAAACTTTTTCATTTACTATCCTAACTTATCAATTATCTTGCGTTTTGTATCTTGTGTCTTGGTTCTTGAAACCACCCTGACCAAAAAAATAAATTCTATTTAAATTTAAATTAGAAAATTATTTGTACAAACCACCCCGTCTGCTCTGCACAATCTAAAAATATTTTTGTTTTTTTAGATTTTTAATAAAAAATAATATTATTTTTTACTTAAGGAGCAGCCACCCCTCCCCGGAGGGGAATTTCTCTGCATTGCCGAGACTTGAGAATATGGGGTCGGTTTTTTTATGTTTTAATCCTTGTGGTTCGTATTAAGCCTATTGTATGTGCCAACATTCCCCTCCGAGGAGGGGTGGATTCGCTTTAGCGAAGACGGGGTGGTTTGCGGCGTAGCCGCTTCTTGCCTCTTGCCTCTGATCTCTTGCTTCTTGAATGGGATGTCGGCGAAGCCGACAGGGGGAGAAAAGACTATTTATCTCGTGCAAGCAGGGTTTTGGTTAAGTTGACAAGTGGCTCGGTATTGCCGTTAAAGCTTTGCAAAAGCTCCAAAGCTTCTGTCGTGAGTTTGTCGGCAAGCTTAAGGCATTTGTCAACCCCAAAAAGGGTTACATAGGTTGTTTTGCCGCTTGCAATATCGCTACCGATTGGTTTGCCCAATGTTTCGGCGGTTGAGGTTACATCCAACACGTCGTCAATTATTTGGAAGCACAAGCCCAGTTTTTGCCCATATTGGCGTGCTGCTTCAACTTCATCAACAGTTGCCTCGGCAGCAATGCAGCCCATAACACAGCTTGCCGAAATGAGTGCACCGGTTTTTTTTGCATGAATTTCCTCTAAAACCTTGGCGGTTATTTTGCTGCCCTCGTGTTTTAAATCAAGAGCTTGCCCCATACACATACCATTTGCCCCTGCTGCTTTCGCAAGCTCAAAAGCACAGCTTCGGGCGGGTTCGAGTCCCAATTTTTCAACCGCTTCGTCGTTCAGGGCGACCTCAAACGCTAAGGTTAAAAGTGCGTCGCCGGCAAGCAGTGCCGTGCTTTGCCCAAACCGCTTATGGTTAGAGGGCTTGCCCCGCCGATAGTCGTCATTGTCCATACAGGGCAAATCGTCGTGAATTAACGAGTAAGTGTGTATCATCTCGATAGCACAGGCAATTGGCAGTGCGTTTTCGGGCTTGCCGCCGCACAGTGCTGCAAACTCCAGCACAAGCTGCGGGCGTAACCGTTTGCCCCCTGCGTTAAGGCTATAGTCCATAGCTTTTGCAAGTTCTGTTGTATCGCCCTTTAGCTGTAATATATAATTTTTAAGTTTTTTATTTATAATTTCCGTCATTTTTATGACCATTTGCCTTTCAGGCTCACAAAAATTCATAAATCACACACAAGCTCTGTGAGCCTAAAGCGAATGTGTCATAAAAATACGCATCGTGCGTCTGCCACAGGCAGAACTGCACGGCGAATATAAATCTAAAGTTTGAATTTTATTCAAACTTTAAAATTCCTTGCCTTGTTTTAAAAAATCAGTTTTCGCTGTTAATGCGGTTATTAATCTCTTCGATTTTGCTTTTGCCTTCTTCTAAAATAATTTTGCACTGTGCCACCAAACCTGCCGCTTCCTCATAGAGTTTTAGCCCTGTTTTAAAGTCGGTTTTTATGTCCTCCATTTGTGCGGCAATTTCTTGCAGTTTTGTCATTGCCTGTTCTAAGGTCAGCTCGGTTGTTTCGGCAGTTTTTGCACCCTTTTTAGGTTTTTGTGGTGCTTTGGCTTCAAATTCTTCAAACTGTATTTGTTTGTTCTCCATAAACTACTATTCTCCTTGCTCCAGTGCGATTTTTCGTATTTTCTCAAGCCTGTGGTTAACGCCGCTGCGGCTTACCTCGGGCGAGAATTGCCGCCCTAAATCCCTCAGCGACATTTCGGGGTATTGCAGCCGCAGTTGTGCGGCTTGTTTCAGCTCGGGCGAAAGTGTATTAAACAACCCCGTTTTTTGCAGTTTTTGTATTGCTTTAATTTGCATTGCGGCAGCTGCTGCCGATTTTTCTATATTTGCAACCTCGGAATTTGTTTTGCGGTTTATATGGTTACGCAATTGTTTTAGTGCCTTTTCGTCCATAAATTGCAGTGCTGCCTTTTGTGCCCCCAAAAGCACCAGCAAATCGGTTATTGTTTCGCTGCCTTTTACATAGCACACATACAAACCCTTGCGTTGCATAACCCCGGGCATAAACATTTCCAGATGCTCCGCCTCGGTCAGTAATCGTGCTAAATCTAAACACAATTTTTTATAGGCAACGCAAAACTCAAGGTGGTAGCTTTTTTGCGGGTCAGTAACCGAACCTACAGACAAAAACACGCCACGCAAAAAGTCGCTGTAGTTTTCTTCGCTCTCAAAGTTGCTGCGGTTAATTCGCAGGTTTTTGTCGTCATCGCTATGCCCGAAAAACTCCACCACAACGGCACAATCGGCTGCAAGCGGAACTTGTACCGTAAATTGCTTACGCAAAGTTGTTTGACTTTTTACAAAGCTTTTTTTATCTATAATTATTTTTGGGAAGAGCAAATTTAAAAGATAAATAAGTCTATCGCAGGCAGCTTCGCTTGTGCTGGAAAAAGCAATTTTGGTGCTGCAAAAACTTTTCGCAAACAGCAGCATACCATAGCACTCGGCAACAGCACTTTCGGTGTTTTTTATTGCAACAGCACAAAGCTGGTTTTTAACTTCGATTGAAAAGGACATGTTTGAATTTCACTTTCGTTCTCTCTCGGGTAGTGCTACGCTGTAAACCACCCCGTCTGCTCTGCACAATCTAATAGCATTTTTATTTACTTAGATTCTCTATAAAAAGCAAAATTATTTTATTTACTTCGGGAGCAGCCACCCCTCCACGGAGGGGAATATTTCCGCTCTCCGTGGCTTTGGGTTGGGTAGTTGGTTTTTTTATAATATATCTTTGCGGTTTGCGGATAGTTTATTGTTTGTGCTAATATTCCCCTCCGTGGAGGGGTGGATTCGCTTTAGCGAAGACGGGGTGGTTTTGCCTAAAACTACGCCTTCCAAATATCCAGATGATGTATAGCGGATTTTTCGCCGTTCTCTATAAAATGGCTGCTTAGTGCCCTTGCAACAGTAACCGAGCGATGTTTGCCGCCGGTGCAGCCAATGCCGATTACAAGCTCACTTTTGCCCTCTTTTTTATAAAGCGGCATTAAAAAGTCCAGCAGAGAAAACAGCCTTTGCAAAAATTCTTGTGTGGTGTCGAACTTTAAAACAAACTCTCGCACCTGCTCGTCCAACCCGGTGAGGGGTTTAAGCTCTTTTACATAATATGGGTTTTCTAAGCATCGAACGTCAAAAATCAAATCTGCCTCCAGCGGTATGCCGTATTTAAACCCAAACGAAAGGCAAGTGATTATCAGCCCTTCCCTCACGCCAGTGGCAAAGATGGTGGAAACACGCTCACGCAGTTGCTTAATTTCCATAGACGTGGTATCTATTATAAAATCGGCTTCTTTTTTTATGGGTTTGAACAGTTCTTGCTCCAGCCGCACAGCTTCTTCGGTAGAACAGCCTGCAAACGCATCCGAAAGCGGGTGTTTGCGGCGTGTTTCTTTATATCTGATTACAAGCAAGTCGGGCTTGGCGTCCAAAAAAAGCAGCTTAAACTTTTTGCTCGATTTAGTAAATTCCTGTATTTGCTCAATAAGCTTGTCCGACACTTCGCCTGCACGGATGTCTACCACAACGGCAACACGCATTTTTGCCGCCTCTCGGGACTTTTCGCATAAATCGTAAAAAGTAAAAAGCAGCTGCGGCGGGATGTTATCAACGCAATAAAATCCCAAATCTTCCAAAGCATGCAATGCGCTTGTTTTGCCCGCACCCGACATTCCGCTGACAATTAAAAATTCCATATTTGTTCCTTTGCTTTTTTCATTAATAAAAATTTTACTTGCAAACCACACCTACCAAAAAAATTTAATTTCTATTTAAATTTAATAGATAAATTAATTTTTTCACACAAACCACCCCGTCTGCTCTGCACAATCTAATAGCATTTTTATTTACTTAGATTCTCAATAAAAAAACAAAATAATTTTATTTGCTTTGGGAGCAGCCACCCCTCCCCGGAGGGGAATTTTCGTTCATTGCCGAGACATTGAGATAAATCGTTGGGTTTTTAGATTATTCTTTTGTGGTTTGCAATAAGTCTATTGTTTGTGCTAATATCCCCCTCCGTGGAGGGGTGGCTTCGCTTTAGCGAAGCCGGGGTGGTTTTGCAATATATTATTTTAAATAAATAACCTCAGTCTCTAAAAAATAACCCGTTTTTTCTTGCACAGTTGTTTGAATGTGCTTAATAAGGTTTAAAACATCGTCGCACGTTGCACCGCCGCTATTAACAATAAACCCGGCATGCTTAGCAGAAACCTCTGCCCCGCCGATTTTGTAACCCTTTAGCCCGCATTGCTCGATAAGTGTGCCGGCAAAAGCACCCTGCGGTCTTTTAAAAACACTCCCTGCACTGGGTAACTCAAGTGGTTGCTTATCGGTTCGGCGTTGCATAACATCCTTCATTTTGGCGTTAATTTCTTCAAACTTGCCCGGTTGCAATGCAAAATGCAGCTTGGTTATTATGCAGCCGTTTTGGCGGTAGCAGCTGCTGCGGTAGCCAAATTGAAGTTGTTCACCTTTGGTTATGCCATCTTCTCCGTCTTGGGTTATATGCTCGGCAAGTGTTAAAACGTCAGCCATTTCGCCGCCGTAAGCACCTGCGTTCATAAACGCCGCACCGCCAGTGCTGCCGGGGATTCCGTATGCAAACTCCAGCCCTTGCAAATTTGCCTGTGCCGCTGCGGTGCAAAGCTTTGCAAGGCTTACGCCCGCCCCGCAAGCAATTGTATTACCGTTAATTTCTATTTTCTTAAACTCACCGCTTAATGTAATTACGGCGGAGTTTATGCCACTGTCGTCAACAAGCAGGTTGCTGCCGTTACCTAAGAGAAAAAACTTGATTTTGTGTGTATCTAAAATTTTGAGCGTTGTTTTTAGCTCTTGCACCGAATTAACGGTAACAAACAGCGGGCAGGGTCCGCCAATTTTAA
This sequence comes from Oscillospiraceae bacterium, assembly GCA_031262125.1. GTDB lineage: Bacteria > Bacillota > Clostridia > Oscillospirales > Acutalibacteraceae > JAISII01. Next base: position 15,540 of record JAISII010000111.1, read on the forward strand.
ATGTAGTATGGTTTTTTAACGGCTCGTTTTTTAAAACGGCAATTTTCTCGGCAGTTAACTGCTCATATGCGGAATTATAATTTGTATTCAACTTAAAACTCCATTCTTCACGAATTGGTTTAGTCATTCCACGGCGAGGGTACGTTTTCGCCGTCATCGTTGTCGCGCGTGGCATCGTCCTCACCCGGCACACCCATACCCAAAGATTTTAACAGCTCTTTGGCGGCGTTGTAACCCATTTTCTTTTGGCGGTGGTTCATTGCGGCAACCTCGATGATAATTGCAAGGTTACGCCCCGGCTTTACGGGGATTGTAAGGGTGGGGACTTCGATATCTAATATGTTCATATAGCCGCTGTCTATGCCCATACGGTCATAGACCTTTTTGTTGTCCCATTGCTCCATATGCACAACAAGGTCAATTTTTTCGGTAAGTTTTACTGCACCCATACCAAAAATACGGCGGGCGTTAATAATTCCTATGCCACGCAGCTCGATAAAATGCCTTATATTTGCAGGGCTGGAGCCAACCAGCCGCTTGCGAGAAACCTTTCGGATTTCCACCGCATCGTCGGCGATTAGCCTGTGCCCACGCTTAATCAGCTCTATTGCGGTTTCGCTTTTGCCGACGCCGCTGTCGCCCGTAATCAGGCAGCCCTCGCCATAAACTTCTACCAAAACGCCGTGGCGGGTTATGCGGGGGGCTAACTCTACGCTTAAAAATGCAATAAGTGCGGCAATAAGTGCCGATGTAGAATCCTGCGAAAGCAGCAGCACAACATTGTGTTTTTTGGCACATTTAAGCAATGTTTCGGTAGGTTGCAGCCCCCGTGCCAAAATTGCGGCGGGCGGGTTTTGGGCAAAAATATTGCCAAAAATCTCTACCTTTTTTTCTTCGTCTATGCCTTCTAAATAAGCAAATTCGGTTTTACCGAAAAGAATAATCCGCTCATGGTCAAAATACTCCATATAGCCGGTAAGCTCCAGCCCCAGCCTGTTAACCTCGGCAGATGCAACCAAAACGTCCTTTGCCTCTTTTTGAGAGGGCATAAAAGCAATCTCAAGCGACAATTCTTTAATAATTTTTTCGAGCGATACAGTAAATTTTGACGACATATTCTTCCCCTTTTAACTAATTTAGGTACATTTATCTTATTATACACTTAAATGAATATTTTTTAAAGGGTTTTGCGAAAATTTATGAATATTTTTGAATATTTTTTATTTAACCACCCCGTCTGCTCTGCACAATCTAAAAATATTTTTATTTTTTTAATTTTTAGTAAAAATAAATTTTGCTTTTTACTATGGGAGCAGCCACCCCTCCACGGAGGGGAAAATTAGCAAAAACAATAGACTAATTGCAAACCATAAAGTTAAATTTTAGATAAACAAACCTTCAAACCAGCCCAAAGCCTCAGAGAGAGATAACATTCCCCTCCGAGGAGGGGTGGCAGGGCGTCAGCCCTGACGGGGTGGTTTAAAAACAGCAAAACCCGCCCTACTTTCATAAGGCGGGTGAATTTATTTTTGTTTTCTTTACGCTATCGGCTGCCCAATATTCCCATTTGCCGGCAGTGATGCCAAAAACTTTTGTATTTCTGAGACATCGGAAATTTCTACTTTACCGTTACCGTCGGCATCGGCTAAAAGTAATTTTGCTTCGTCAAAATTGACGATCTGTGCCAAGTGTTTTTGTATGGCTGTTACATCGGCTATTGTTACTACGCCATCACCGTCAACATCGTCTAAAATTGGGGTTGGATCAGGCAAAACAACATATGGTATCTCATTTTTTATGGCATATCTTTCAGCATAAGAGCCGGAATAACAATATATGGTTAAATTGGGGCAATTATTAAATGCTTTATATCCGATTCCTGTAACACTATTAGGTATTATTACGCTTGTTAAGCTTTCGCAATTATAAAATGCACTATTGCCGATTGTTGTAACATTACTTGGTATTTTTATACTTATTAAGCTGTAGCAATTTTGAAATGCAAAATCGCCAATATCGGTTACACTGTTAGAAATTGTTACGCTTGTCAAGCTTGTGCAACCAGAAAAAGCAAAAAAACCAATTACGTCAACATTTTCACCGAATTTTACGCTTGTTAAATTTGTGCAATCTATAAATGCAAACGAACCAATTTTGGTAATATTGTTCCCAAATGTTACGTCTGTTAAGGTTGTGCAATCTTTAAATGCATAAGAGGCAATTGCGGTTACCTTATGCCCAAGCAAAGTACTCGGTATATTTAAACTTGGTTCACTACCAAAATATTTTACAAGCGTAACACCGTCGTCCGTAACTATATAAGTAAAATCGCCTGCTTTCGGTCCCCAGTCTATCTCTGTATCTATCGCAACCGCAGTAAGCGGCAACGCCGCAAAAATTGTGCTAACCAAACACAAAGCTAAAACAACGCTTAAAATTTTCTTGCTCATAAAAATACTCCCCTCTTTAAGAAATTATAAATAATAATGCAGAATGCAGAAAAATTTCTGTGTACATAATATATTGCATTTGTTGAAAAACAGCAAGGGTTTTAAGGGCAATTTCAAGCCACAGGCTGCCCGATATTCTCATTAGCAGCAAGCTGTGCCAAATGCTTTTGCAATTCTGTAGCATCGCTGACGGTTACAATGCCGTCGTCATCGGCATCGGCTATTAGCTTTGTTGCTTCGTCAAAAACGGCAAGCTGTGCCAAATATTTTTGTATTTCGGTTACGTCGCTTATTGTAACAGCACTGTCGCCGTCGGCATCGCCTAAAATGAGGGTCGGTTCGGGCAAAATATCATATTGCATCCCATTCGTTTTGGCAAAGCTTTCGGCATAAGAACCGGCATTGCAGGATATGGTTAAGTTTGTGCAATCTTTAAATGCAGAATCGGCAATCGTTGTTACACTATCGGGGATTGTTATGCTTGTTAAACTGCTGCAATTTGCAAATGCAGAAACATCAATCTTTGTTACACTATCGGGGATTATTACGCTTGTTAAGTTTGTGCAATTTTTAAATGCATTACCACCAATTGAGGTTACTCCGCTTGGTATTGTTATAGTCGTTAAACTTTCGCACCCAATAAATACAGAATTACCAATTTTTGTTATGTTATCAGAAAGTTTTATTTCGGTTAAGCCTGTGCAATTTGCAAATACGGAATGATCCATTGCTGTAACACTATTAGGTATGGTTACACTCGTTAAGCTTGAACAATATGCAAATGCGTAAAAAGCTATTGTGGTTACACTGTCGGGAATTGTTATATTCGTTAAACTCGTGCAACCATAAAAAGCATAAGAGTTAATTGCAGCCACACCATCGGGTATTGTTACGCTTGTTAAGCTTGTGCAATCTCTAAAAGCTTCATCGCCAATAGCAGTTACACTATAACTACCCAAAGTTTCGGGAATAGTCAACTCGACTTCATTGCCTCTGTAACGAACAATTGTTGCCGTAACGCCGTCTTCGTTTAGTTCGTACTCAAAATCGTCTGAATTATCAATCGGTTCGCCGTCAAGCAAAACATACGGTATCTCATTTGCTATGGCATAACTTTGGGCATAAGAGCCTGTATAGCAGTAAATTTCTAAATTGAAGGAACCTTCAAATGCAAAACCACTAATAAAAGTTACACTGTTTGGTATATTTATGCTTGTTAAGCTGTCGCAGCCTTCAAATGCATTATCCTCGATTGTAGTTACGCCGTCGGGGATTGTTATGCTTGTTAAGCTGATGCAACCCAAAAATGCATATGGCTCAATTTTGGTTATACTGTTTGATAATGTTACGCTTTCTAAATTGATGCAATTAATAAAAGCCATATATCCGATTTCAGTTACACTGTCGGGAATGGTAACGCTTGTTAATTCGTCATTATCCTCAAATGCATTATCGCCGATTGCGGTTACCTTAAGTCCATCCAAAGTGTCGGGGATAGTTAACTCGTTAGTATGTTCAGTGTAGTCTATAATGGTAGCAGTGCCGTAAAAATTGTCTGCTTCGTACACAAAACCGTTTTGGTTATACGTTTCCCCTACCGGGCTTCCATCAGTGTTTGCCGCACCCGCCGTAAGCGGCAACGCCGCAAAAATTGTGCTAACCAAACACAAAGCTAAAACAACGCTTAAAATTTTCTTGCTCATAAAAATACTCCCCTTTAAAAAATAAAAAATAATAATGCAGAATGCAGAAAAATTTCTGTGTACATAATATATTACATTTGTTGAAAAACAGCAAGGGTTTTAAGGGCAATTTCAAGCCACAGACTTTCCAATATTCTCATTAGCCGGCAGTGATGCCAAATGCTTTTGCAATTCTGTGGCATCGCTGACGGTTACATTGCCGTCGCCGTCGGCATCGGCTATTAGCTTTCTTGCTTCGTCAAAAACGGCAAGCTGTGCCAAATATTTTTGTATTTCGGTTACATCGCTTATTGTAACAGCACCGTCGCCGTCGGCATCGCCTATAATTGGGGCTTTCTCCCCAAGCAAAACATAGGGTATTTCATTTTTTATGGCATATCTTTCAGCATAAGACCCTGTATAGCAGTAAGTTGTTAAATTAGGACATTCATCAAACGCAAAAATCCCAATCGTTGTAACGCTGTTTGGTATTGTTATACTTGTTAAGCTTGTGCAACTGTTAAATGCAAAATGATCTATAATAGTTACACTATCAGGTATTGTTATGCTTGTTAAGCTTGAGCAACCGTAAAATACTGATTCACCGATATAAGTTACACTATCAGGTATTGTTATACTTGTTAAGCTTGTGCAATTAGAAAAAGTATCTTGAAGAGCGGTTACACTATTCCCGATTGTTACGTTTGTTAAGCTTGTGCAGGCAAAAAAAGCACTAATACCGATTGTAGTTACGCTGTCGGGGATTGTTATGCTTGTTAAGCTACTACAATAACCAAATGCTAAATGACCGATTGTGGTTACACTGTTACCGATAGTTATATTAGTTAGGCTTGTGCAACTCTCAAATGCACCTTCGTCAATTGTTGTTACACTATTGGGGATTGTTATGCTTGTTAAGTTTGTGCAATTAGAAAAGGTATACCATCCAATTGAAGTTACACTGTCGGGTATTGTTATATTCGTTAAGCTTGTGCAACCCATAAAAACATTGCTGCTAATTGTTGTTACACTGTTTGGTATTGTATAGGTAGTTTGTGTTTTGCCTATCGGGTATTGTATAAGCTCGGTTTTGCCTTTGTTAAACAAAACGCCATTTTCGCTGCAATAATATTCGTTATCGTCTGCAAAATTAATTTCTGTTAAACTTGTGCAATTAGTAAATACAGTAGAGTTAATTGATGTAATACCCTTACCGAATGATATGCTTTCTAAGCTTGTGCATTCCTCAAACAAATAACTTCCGATTGTAGTTACACTGTCCGGTATTGTTATACTTGTTAAGCTTGAACAATAACGAAATGCAGAAGTACCAATTGTAGTTACACTGTCCGGTATTGTTATGCTTTCTAAACTTGAACAACCTTGAAATGCATACACTCCAATTTTGGTTACACTATCGGGTATTGCTACGCTAGTTATTATTTCGTTCCAATTGAATGCATTTGCCCTTATTTCCGTAACAGTATAAAAGCGTAAATCGCTATAAAGACGGAAAGAACCGGGAATATTTACATTTGTTCCACTGCCAGTATAACCGGTAATTATAGCTGTGCCATCATCAGTAACTATATAGCTAATACCACCATATGAATACTCAGCTGGCATAGCATCAGTGTTTGCAGCAAACGCCGTAAGCGGCAAAGCCGCAAAAATTGTGCTAACCAAACACAAAGCTAAAACAACGCTTAAAATTTTCTTGCTCATAAAAATACTCCCCTTTAAAAAATAAAAAATAACAATGCAGAATGCAGAAAAAAATTTTAGTGAATTAATGAATATATTATATAACATTTTGTTAAAAATAGCAAGCATTTTATGCAAAAAGACTAAATTATTTAACCACCCCGTCAGGACTTCGTCCCGCCACCCCTCCCCGGAGGGGAATTTTTCTGCTTTCAAGAGACTTCGGCTTAATTATAGTGTTTTTTATAAAACTTTATTGTTTGGTTTGCTTATAGTCTATTGCATGTGCTAATATTCCCCTCTGCGGAGGGGTGGCTTCGCTAAAGCGAAGACGGGGTGGTTTGTGCGAAAAATTTTATTATTATTTAAATTTATATAGAAATATAAATTAGTTTGTTCGGGGTGGTTTGCAAAAATAACCAAAATCCCTCCCTCTGCATAGAATATGGTAATACACTATGCTTTTAAGAAGGATTTTGGCTATGAAGAAATTTTTAAAACTATTACCGCTTATTTTATGCTTTGCATTTACGGTTTTTTTCTACTTATTATTTTCGGCACAAGAAAACACTTCAATAAGACGGGCTCTATTGTACCGCTCACGGCTGTCGGCAATGGTTGCAGGCACGGTTGATTTTATTAACGAGCATTTGGACGAGAGCCACAGCAACGAGATTTATACCAAATGGTTGGTAGATACCTCGGAACAAATTGACCAAATGAACAACACCCTTGGGCTTGTTGCCGACAAAGATTTGAAGGTTTTAAGCAACCGATTTAACGAGGGTGAAGAAGAAGGCAATGTGTTCTCGGTTGAGGATATTAAAAAGCAGATTAGCACGGCACAAAAGGGCGATTTTGAAATTACGTACCCCGGTGTTACCATTATGGGCAGCTTTAGGTGGATAGACGCAAAATGGAACGGCGAGCGATATTTGCTGATTACCGGCACCTCGCCCGAACGTGTTAGCGGGCTGGACCGTGCATATGTTATTGCGGCAGCACTGCTTGTGCTGTTTACTGTGGTGTGCAACTATATTTTAATTTTAAAAGCACGCAAATACACGCCAATAGAGCTGGACGCCGCTTGCAAAAAATGCACATTAAAAAACGAAAAAGGTGAAGAGCTATGAGCTTAAGCGACGTTTTTGCATTGATGCTGCACGGACTTTTGGCTTTGCTTGGCGGTGCAGTGCGAGAAATTTATAAGATTGGGCGTGAGCATTTTATTATGATAGAGTTTATCGGCGGCGTGCTGGTTTCGATGTTTAGCGGGATTGTAGTGTTCTTTATTTGCCGCCATTTTGTGCTGGATATGTGGTTGACGGCGGCTTTAACCTCTATAGGCGGCTATAGCGGCCCGCAAGCACTTGACCTTTTTGTAAGCATTTTAAAAAAGAAGATTAAGAAGCTGTAGTATTTTTTTACGGCAGCATTGCAAAAAAGAAAAATGTTTTAATATAATTCCCTCTTTTATAAAAAAAGAAAACTCCCCTGCTGTTCACAAAAGTGAGTTGCAGGAGAGTTTTTATTAGCTGAATAAATTTTAACAGAAATAATGTTGTTTATATATTTAGTACATTAAACAAAAAAATTAAATTTACGGCAGCATTGCAAAAAATTCTTCTTCCGATAAAACCGCAACGCCAAGAGCTTCGGCTTTTGTAAGCTTGCTGCCGGCATCCTCTCCCGCAAGCACAAAATCGGTTTTTTTAGAAACCGAAGAGCTAACCTTGCCGCCGTTGTCTTCGATTATTTTTTGAGCCTCTGCCCGTTTTAAGGTTGGCAGTGTGCCGGTTAAAACAAAGGTTTTACCGCCAAACACAAGCCCCGATTTGTCTTTAACCGCAAGGGGTTTCATCATCACTCCCAAGCCTTGCAATTGCTCAATTATGCTGCGGCTTTGCGGGTTTCTAAAATAGTTGAACACGCTTTGAGCCATAATTTCTCCAAAGGTGTCAATCGCTGCAATTTCCTCAAGCGGGGCAGAAATAAAATTTTCTACCGTGCCAAAATGTTCGCACAACACCCGTGCCGCTTTTGCCCCAATGTGGCGTATGCCTAAGGCAAAAATTAGACGGTCGGCTGTGTTATGCTTTGATTTTTCTATAGAAGCCAGCAGGTTTTGGGCAGACTTGCTGCCCATACGCTCCAGTGCGGCAATTTTCTCTTCGGTTAGCGTGTAAATATCGGCAACACTGGCAATAAGCCCTGCCAATACAAGCTGTTCTATTACTGCCGGACCCATACCTTCAATGTCCATAGCATCACGGCTGACAAAATGGATAATGTTTCGCAGCAGCTGTGCCGGGCAAGCCGGGTTTAGGCAACGCACGGCAGCCTCGCCGTTAATTCGCTGTACTTGCTCGCCGCACGACGGGCAATTTTTCGGGAACTCATACGGTACCGAGTTTGCATTGTGTGCAACCACTTTTACAACCTCGGGGATAATCTCGCCCGCTTTACGCAGCAAGACAGTGTCGCCCGTTTGCAAGCCTTTTTGTGCAATAAATTCTTCGTTGTGCAGCACCGCACGGCTGACTGTAGTGCCGGACAGCAGCACGGGCTCGAACACACCGGTTGGGGTTAACGCCCCGGTGCGACCGACGTTAATGTCGATGCTTATCAGCGTGGTTTCTTTCTCCTCGGGCGGGTATTTGTACGCCTCTGCCCATTTTGGGAACTTTGAAGTGCTGCCTAATTGCTCCCTTTGGGCAAAGCTGTTAAGCTTAACAACCGCACCGTCAATAGCAAAAGGCAAGTCCCCTCGTATTTTATCAATCCGCTCAATTTCGGCTAAAACATCGTCAATTTTAGCATAAACATTATAAAAAGGCGGCACGGGAAATCCGCAGTTTTTTAAATAATCTAAGCTTTCTTTATGAGAATTTAGCTGCACGCCTTGTGCCGATTGAAGGTTAAAAACAAAAATATCCAGCTTTTTTTCGGCAGTGATTTTGCTGTTTTTTTGCCTTAAAGCACCTGCGGCTGCGTTGCGTGGGTTTTTGGAGATTTTCTCTTCGTTTTCTTCCTGCGTTTTTACAAGCTCTAAAAAAGCGTTTATCGGCATAAAAACTTCGCCCCGAACTTCCAGATATTCGGGTGCGTTTGCAATGCGTTTGGGCAGGTTTTTTATGGTCATTAGGTTCTCGGTTACGTCCTCGCCCACCAAACCGTCGCCACGGGTCGAGCCACGCACAAAAACTCCGTTTTCATACTCCAAACAAACCGAAAGTCCGTCAAACTTCGGCTCTACTACATATTCGGGGGCTTCTACAACTTTTCTCACTCGGTTGTCAAAATCAATAATATCGCCAACCGAAAATGCATCGTGCAAGCTTTCCATCTTTGTGCGATGTGCAACGGGCGAAAATTTAGCCCCCGCTTTGCCGCCCACACGCTGGGTTGGCGAATCAGCTTTTGCTAAGTGCGGGTTTTCCGCTTCCAGCTTTTCAAGCTCTGCCAAAAGCATATCGTACTCAAAATCACTTATTTCGGGGTTGTCGTTGTTATAATAAAGCTCGTTGTGGTGGTTAATTTGCTTTGTAAGCTCTTCAATTCTGTTTGCTGCCGAATTTTCCATTTTGCTCCTCGATTATACAAATAGTTAATTATTAACCGCCGAAGTGCCTTTTTCTTTTAAATAGGTCGATTCTAAATCTGCCATATGCAGCTTAACCGCCAAGGGGTAACGCTCGTATGCGTGGCTTAGTGCAAAAGAACCCTTGCTTTCGTCAAAACCGCCCATATGCCAGCGTATTGCCATTGCTTCCTCAATTTTAAGACGCATAAAACGCTCAATTAAAAACACCGATTTTTCGCCGTGCCCATACGGGAAAGCATCATCCACCTGATAAAAAGGTACCTTCTCCCACTGGCCTGTTTCGTCGTTTTTAACATTGCGGGTGCCAACCTTATAAAACTGCGATTTGCACAAATCGTGCAAAAGGGCACAAATGGCATAGCTTTCTATATTGTCTTTTTCCTCTTCAAAATGTTTCTCCATAAGTGTGTTAAACACGCTTACCGAGTGCATTACCAAGCCATTCTCGCAGGCACAATGGAACCTTGTACTTGCGGGGGCTGTGAAGAAATCGGTTTTTTTAATCCATTCAAGCAGCTCGGCGCTGCCGGCACGAGATATACAATCTGTATATATTTGAATGAATTCGTTTTTAGCATTTGCAGCTGTCATAATACCACCCTTATTTAACTATAAAAATTTGCCATTTGCCACTTGCAATTTGCAATTTAAACAAACCAGCCTAAAGTCTCGGAGAGAGTGAACATTCCCCTCCGTGGAGGGGTGGCAGGGCGTAGCCCTGACGGGGTGGTTTATTTTAAAATATTTCTGCATTCTGCATTATAATTTCTAATTTAGATTAGTTTTTCGTCATAAACCGCACGGCTGCCGCCAATAAATTTTGCACGTGTGCGGGCTGCGGTAACATTTGCTTCGCCGATTTTTTTAACGCTCAAACGCAGCGGCACAGCAGTTTCTTTAAGGTGCATACCAATCAGCGTGCCGCCAATGTCCAGCCCGGCGTCGGCTTTTATGTGCTCGACCAAAACTGCTTGTGCAAACCCGTTATATGCAGCTGTGGCAAGGCTGCCGCCCGCTTTTGGCTGCGGCAC
>JAISII010000119.1 GCA_031262125.1 Oscillospiraceae bacterium
TCGATGCCCAAAATTCTGGCGGCTTCTTCAACACGGCGTTTAATTTCCTCTTTGGGGAGCTTGCGGAGCTTAAGCCCGAAAGCCATATTGTCATAAACCGACATATGCGGATAGAGTGCGTAGTTTTGGAACACCATTGCGATATCACGGTCTTTAGGGGCAACATCGTTAGCAAGTGTGTCGCCTATGTAAAGTTCGCCTTTGCTAATGTCCTCCAAGCCGGCTATCATACGCAGGGTAGTTGATTTGCCGCAGCCTGAGGGACCAACAAGGATGATAAATTCTTTGTCGTCTATTTCAAGGTTAAAATCGGTAACAGCGGTAACATTGCCTTCATAAATTTTATAAATGCCTTTGAGTGAAACTTTTGCCATAGTTATTTCCTCCATATTATATAGTAAAGCCTTTTGCAAAATGGTTTTTCTTGTTTTATTAAAACTCAAATTACATATGCTTTTCACTAACAATAATAATAACACATATTTTTAAAAATATCTACTCGTTTTTTCACTAAAAATTTACACTCATTTTTATGTAATATTCACAAAGGGTAAAAATTCAGCCCAAAATTTCCCTGTTTTTTAAGCACTTTGCACAAAAATTTTTTCACATTCTTCATCACTTAAAAGTCGTGCTTTGCCAAGGGGTAAATCTTCGTCCAAAGCTAACCCGCCAATGCTCAACCGCTTTAGATAAAGTACTTTTAACCCGCCTGTTTCAAACATCCGTTTAACCTGATGGAACTTACCCTCGCATATTTTTACAATTGCACTTGTGTCGCCTGCAAGAACTTCGATAAAAGCGGGTTTTAATTGTGTGCCGTCGGCAAGGGTTAAGCCGTTGCGGAAATTTTGTGCAAGCTCGGCGGTTACGCTGCCGCTTAGCTTTGCATAGTATTTTTTAAAAACACCCTTTTTGGGCGACATTACTTTGTGTGCAAAATCGCCGTCGTCGGTTAGCAACAGCAAACCTTCGGTGTCTTTATCCAGCCGGCCTGCAACAAAAACGCCACGCCGCTGCAAATCTGCGGGCAAAAGGTCAACCGCCGTTTTGGCGTTTTTGTCCTCGGTTGCCGAAAGCACGCCCGCCGGTTTGTTTAGCATAACATAAACAAATTTGCGGTATTCTATAAATTCTCCGCAATAAGTAATTTTATCGTGCAGCTCGTCTGTTTTTTGTTCGGGCTTTTTGCAAACTGTGCCGTTATGCAGCACTTGCCCGCTGCGGATTGTGCGTTGAACCTCGCTGCGGCTGCCAATGCCTTGCGACACCAAAAATTTGTCAAGCCGCATCATCGTTTTTGAATTGTAAAACCGTTGCAGATTGCCTCGGAAATACGCTGCCCCAAATCGTCAACTACTTCTACTAAATATACACTTACCGAACGCCCTTTTTGCAGCTTTGTTGCCGTTGCAAAAAGCTTTGTGCCACGTGTGGCTTTTATGTAAGAAATGCTTACCGACTGCCCCACGGTGTTGCCGATGCCTTCCTCAACCAATTGTGTATAGTTGCTTGCCACGGCAAAAACCAAATCGGTAAGGGTAAAAACCGCACCGCCTTGCACATTGCCCATAGCGTTGCGATGCCCCGGCTTAATTTCCATACTGCAACGGGCGGTTTGCTCATCGGCAAAATCAATTTGCACACCGGCTTCCATAGCAAAAACGTCGCCTTTAAAATAGTTGCGGATTATTTCAAGATTTTTGTTTTCAGTATTATTACTCATATCGCTAACCATCCAAAATTATTATTCAATTACCGAAATAAAAGTGCGAAAAAAATATTTTTCTGCCAAAAAATCAACTATAGCTCGATGTTGAGGGCAGACCGAGCATATCCATAACAAGCTCTTCTTTTTCTCGCATATGCACTTTGTCCAAATCTGTCATATGGTCATAACCCAAAAGGTGCAGGCAGCTGTGTGCCGTAAGGTAGCCGACTTCTCTTTGGAACGAATGATTATAAAGCTCGGCTTGTTCGGCTGCTTTTTCGAGCGAAATTACAATGTCGCCCAAAATTTTGCAGCCTGTTTCGGGGTCGGTGTCATAAACTCCGTTTTCGCCCATCGGGAACGACAAAACATCGGTTTCGGCATCGATTTCTCGATATTGCGTGTTAAGCTCTTTAATTTGGCTGTTGTTTACAAAGGTAACACTTATTTCGGCAGAATCTTTAAAATTCTCCATCGTAAGCACCGCATTGCAGCAACGCCGCACCAGCATTCTTATGCCTGTCGGGATTTTGATTTCTTTTTGCTTGTTTGTGATTACAACTCTCACTTTTCCGTTTTCGCCCATTTTCAACACTCCATTCGTAATTTGGTTTTTTATTTATATTATTTTTTTTAGTTTAAAATTTGTACAGAAACCACCCCGTCCCCGGAGGGGAATTTTAGCATAACAGGGAGAGTTTTAGTACCGTAACATCATCTTGCTTCTTGTATCTTGTTTCTTGCTCCTAGATGCTCATACGCCTTTACAATATCCTGCACAAGTTTATGCCGAACAATATCCTTGCCCGAAAACGTGCATTGAGCAATATCGGGGATGTTTTTTAAAATTTTTACGGCATCTTTTAAGCCGCTGCGTACGCCTGAGGGAAGGTCGATTTGTGTAATATCGCCGTTAATTACCATTTTGGAGTTAAAGCCCAATCGGGTTAAGAACATCTTCATTTGCTCGCCCGAGGTGTTTTGGGCTTCGTCCAGAATTATAAAGCTGTCGTCTAATGTGCGGCCACGCATATATGCCAAAGGTGCAACCTCTATGTTCCCACGCTCTAAATATTTATTATAAGTTTCCGCACCCAGCATATCAAACAAAGCGTCATACAGAGGGCGTAAATAAGGGTCAACCTTGCTTTGCAAATCGCCGGGCAAAAAGCCGAGCTTTTCTCCTGCCTCTACTGCCGGGCGGGTGAGGATAATGCGGTTAACCTGCTTTGCCCTAAATGCGGTTACTGCCATTGCCACGGCAAGGTAGGTTTTGCCCGTGCCTGCTGGGCCAACTGCCATTGTAATGGTGTTTTTGCTTATGGCTGCACAATACTTTTTTTGCCCGATTGTTTTGGGCTTAACGGGCTTGCCACGGGAAGTTATGCAAATGCAATCGCCCGCAAGCTGCTCGATTTTCTCTTGAGTGCCGTCGTTAACCAAAGCAATGCAATAACGCACGTTCTGTTCCGACAAAACCTCGCCACGGCTAACAAGTGCAAGCAAGCTTTCAACCACCGAGCCTGCTTTAGCACACGCTTCGGGGTCGCCGGCAATTCGTAGCTCACTCCCACGAGAAATTATTGTAACGCCATACTCGTTTTCGATAATTTTAATATTTTCATCAAAGCTGCCAAAAAGAGCAATGGCGTTTTCCATTCGGTCGATATTTACAATTCGGTTAATTTGTGTTTCCATTTAATCATTCTAACAATTTTAAATAAAAAAGTCAAATAAAATAGCCAAATTTTCAAGCTTTTTTAATAAAAAACACAAAGTTTTATATTCAAAGCACTTTAAAATCAACTTTTTTTAAAATTCCGCAAAATATTACGGCAAAAATCTTGACAACTGCCGTGGTTTAGACTATAATATTAATCGTTGCAAAAAGCTTTTTGCTGTTTGCAGTCAAAAACTAAATAATCCTCAATAGCTCAGTCGGTAGAGCATGCGGCTGTTAACCGCAGGGTCGTTGGTTCGAGTCCAACTTGGGGAGCCATCAAAAAATCCCGATTTTTCGGGCTTTTTTGTATTTAGTGTATATAGCTCTGAGTATTAATAGACTTAGGGCTAAATTTTATTTCGGGAGGTTTTATACTATGTAAATCAAAAAATCAAAGAAAAAGGAGGTTTCAGTGGCAATCTTTTTTGTCGGTTGATATTCGTGATTTGCTGATTTTCTCACATAATATAATTGCAGTTGGTATTAATATAGAAAACACCCTTTGGGTCTGCAACAGCCAAAGGGTGTAATTCATCAGCAAAAACTACTCAAACGAAAAAGTCAATGGACATGGTGTTCTCGGTTAACGAGGAATTTATTGATTCTTTATAACCTTTAAGCTTTTTAGAAACTTTAAGTGTTTTTTTATCAAATGGAACAAGGCCTGCTTCAGAACGTATTTTTGCGAGCAACTTCTTATCATTCCAAACCTCATCAGTATATGTATAAACTACTTTTAACATCTTAAAATTTCGTTCAGACTTTAGTTTTTTCACTTTGCTTTGTATTTCAATTGTAGCTCCTTCTAATATCTTTGCGGGGGTTTGCAATTGGATTTCGTGTCGTTTTTTGAGTATTTCGGAATCATCGCTACTACAACGAACCTTATAATTTTCCCAATCAAATTCAAATACCGCCCATGAAATCACCTCGTTCTTTTCATCTATATAGTAAACTGTAATTTTTTTAAACGCTTTATATTGTCTCTGCATATTATCGCTTATGCTGAGGTTGCTATCATCGACCTCAAAAGCTTTCATGTAAGCACGCATTGTGTCAATGAGAATTTCCAACAATAATTGTAATTCAAGTTCTAATTCAATGCCAGTGTCACTTTTCACGATACTAACCTCCTAGTCATCGAGCTTTTCAAATTTGCGGTTTGCAAGCAGTTCGGCTTTTTTATGTAGTGCTTCCATTGTGAGCGGAGTCTGCCCTATAATATTGGCAATCAGATTTGATAATTCCGAAGCACCCATTTGGCCGCCTCTCAAAGCAAATTGAGAAGTCACTTGAGAAAAATCATTGACTAAGACATTATTTATTACTTGTTCAAAAAAACCTATGTATTGTGTTTCATATGATTTAACTAAATTAAAAATCTGGTTATAATCCTCGCAAAGCGGCTCATGTACTCTGCTTAATAACATTCTACGGACAATTTCCGCTTTATCACATAAAGAAGGACTCCAAGTAATAATATTTGAACGTCCCAAACGAGATAGTGGTGCATAAGTATTTGTAAAGTTATTTCCTAACAATATAATTGAAGTAGGTAAATTCTGTCTATCATCTGCTACATTCATGAGATATGACAATAGTGTATCAGCATTTTGTGTTCCGTTTTTATCTGAAATAGCTATACTTAAATGAAAATCATCAATTACTAAAGCTGCGTATGGATCGCTGTCCGTTCTTTCACAAGAAGCAATCGCAGCTTTTAGCTTATTAACAGAATCATTTTCACGCGGCCCAGCCAGTTCAGAACTTGATATGACTTTATGGCGGATGTTAAACTCATCTAAGAGGGTTTTTGTCATAAATGTTTTACCTTCGCCTTTTTTGCCTTGGACAAACAGGAGAGGTGCGGTGTTAAAGTAATTAGAGTTCAAAGCATTTAGTAAAACATGTTTTAGAATTACATGTTCAAATTCAAATGGTATAAATACACTCTGATTACTGTAGAGTCTACCATGGCTCCATAAATTAGTCGCAGGCTGTGTAGGCTTTGTAGCCTTAAAAATTCTCAATCTTGCATCCTCCTTTAACGTTAATGTACAAATATTAAATGTATTTCTCAGGGTTCTTAATTTTGGTTATGGTGATTTTGTCATCAGGCGGGGAATTGTATATAAGGTTTTTGACAAATTCAAGTTCTTTTTTATCGGCGGAATGCGGTGTCGAAATATTTGGTTTCGATTTTTTAGCGGGAATTGTTGGTTTTGGAAAAATAATATTTTTTGGCTGCGGGCTTCGTGTTTCAGCAGGTGGTTTCACTGTTATTACAATTGGAATAGGTGGTGTGGACGAAGCTGTGTCGTTACCTTTTTGAGTGTCTGTAGGCTTATTTTTTTTTACGAGAGCAAGAATAGCGAAAAAAACAACTAATACACCGCCACCGCCGAAAAGGAACAAATACATTGGGTTTTCTAATAGATTTTTCAAAAATTCCATATATTAACCTCCCTTTATTATTTAAATGCGTATAAAATCAAGTGATAGGAACAATAACCCTACCGTGGTAATAATACCACTTTTTTCACAAAAAGCAAGCTCTTTTGACAAATATTATCCACTAAAAGAGAAAAAATTACATTTAATTGCAGGTAAATGCATTGATTAACCCACCTATTTGTCCATTTTAGCGGAGAAAATAATCCATTCGGCATATTTTTGCACGCCGCCTTGTTCCTATCCGCCTATGGTTGACCCGAATGCGGCGGCGGTTACACAGGTTTGGAGTTATGTCGGTGAGCAGTGCTGTATACTGCTAATTCAAGAAAAAACCACTCCATAATATCCTCCTCAAGATAAAAAAATAAGCGTCTGCTTCTATACCTTCAAAGACCTAACGGTATAGAACAAACGCAAAATGCCTACTCGGTAGCAGACAAGTGGTGATTTATTGATTTTATTATAGCAGAAAAATGGCAGAGATTCAAGAGGTTTTGCGAATTTTAGCTTTAAACTATTGACTCGTCGGAACTCGTCCTTTTGAGCTTGTTATTGTGCAAGCATAAAACGCTACGCTTTACCGACGGTTGCTCCTCTTTGCAAAATGAAACATTTTGCAATTTTTTAAATAAAAATTTTGCCAATTTTAGCTTTAAACTATTGACAAATTCTTAATTGCTGTTAAAATACAAAGTAGAGGATTATTTAATAAATTTATGCATAAAATAATTTATGTTTAATAAAAATTTCGGAGGGTTAAAGTTATGAGAAATAATAAGTTTTTTTGGTTGGTGTCTTTTATCGGTTTGGTTGCAGCAGCAACAGCCGCACTTACTGCCTTTTTTATAATTAAAGATAAAAAAGACCGTGAAAATTTAGAGCTGGAAGATTATTTAGAAAACGGAATTGAGTAATTTTGCGGTTTTTAGTCGCATTGTTTTGTGCAAACTGCTTTGTTTTGTTTAGAGCAAATTTATAACATTTTAAAATTGTATTTTAGGTGCCTTTGTGCTTTTTGCACAGGGGCATTTTTGCGTTTTTATGCAGATTTTGAAGGAAGATAGGGAAAACAGCAAAAGAAAGCAATGTTACAAAAACAATTTAAAATATTTCACAAAATCTATTGACATTCAACAACAATTCGTGTTATAATTCAACTAACAGGGATAGATTGCTCGCACTATGCAAGAAAGGAGGCTGTTCCCCCAGCTTCGAGCGAATTATCATAAAAAATAACGCAAAAACCCTAAATTAAAAAACGGAGTAAAATTAAAATGACAAAAACAACAAATAAAAGAAGAATTACGGCAATTGCGATTGTGCTGACACTTATTTTAAGTATGTTTGCAATGATGCCCACCGCAAGTGCGGTAACAAACGAGGTAAGCCTTATTTATGCAGAAGCTTTGCACAGAAATGCCGGCGGCGGGTATTATTTGCGGGGTTACGTTGAAGTTGAAAACTTAGCATTGAACAAAACCGTTACAATTCATTATTCTAATGATGATATTACATGGTACGAAGTGGATGCAACCTATACTGCCCCCACATATGGCAATAAAGAGGCATGGTATTTTGAAACTGCACCATATGACCCCGGATACCGTGGAACAGGAAATTACTATTTTGCAATTGAATATGTGGTAAACGGCGTAACCTATTGGGATAACAACGGCGGTAATGATTACTATGCAAACTCCGGCGGCTATGGTTCGCAAGGCACGCCTGTTGTGTTTGGCACAGGGAAGGTGTTTGTGCGTGATGCTTATTTTGCTGCAAGAGAAAATGACGACAACCGATTGGTTGCTCAGATTTATGTAAAAAACATTGCCTATAACAAAGTTGTTAATGTGCGTTACTCTACCGATGATTGGGCAACCTATACGGACGTTCCGGCGGCATATAATTTAAGCAACTATGCTTCGGATGCCGAGCTGTGGATTGCCGATGTGGATATACCCAGTTATTTGGATGAAATTTCTTTTGCCGTATCTTACACTGTAAACGGCGAAACATATTGGGACAACAATTTTGGGCAAAACTATAATTTTGTTATTTGACCATTTGCCTAAAACAGCAGAGAAATCAAAGACTAATATAACGTCTTTATTTTACACAATCAGCGGAAACACAGATAAAAATTAACAAGGAGGAAAACTAAAATGACAAAAACAACAAAGAAAAGAAGAATTACGGCAATTGCTATTGTGCTAACACTTATTTTAAGTATGTTTGCAATGATGCCCACCGCAAGTGCGGTTACAGACGAGGTTAGCCTTATTTATGCAACTTTCGGAGACGGCGGCGGTCCGCCTGTAACGAGCTGCAGCTGGATTTTAACCAAAGGATATATAGAGGTTGAAAATTTGGCTTATGACAAAGAAGTAATTGTGCATTATACTACAGGCGGCGGTGTGTGGCAAGAGGCAGAAGCCTCATATTTTGCACCCACATGGGGCAATAAAGAAGCTTGGTATTTTGAAACGGCATCATATTCAAGATATTATCAAGCAAGCTATTATTGTGAGTTTGCCATAGAATACAAGGTTAATGGTTATTCGTATTGGGACAATAACGGCGGAAACAATTATCAGATTAGTTTCCCAATGGGACCTCCGGTGTATCTTGCTAATTTTACTTTTGGTGCAACCAAAGTTGTGAACGCTCTCAATAATACTTATTTGGGAGGCAGACCTTCGTCTGTAACGATTGTATTGGAAAACGTGGCTTATAACAAAATTGTTAAAGTTCGCTATACCACCGATGACTGGGCTACCTACAGCGAAGTAGACGCAACATTCCAAGAAGGCTCACAATCTTATAATAACGAAATATGGTATGCATCTTTGGCAGGAACAGGAGCAACCGAATACGCAATCTCCTACACCGTTAACGGAGTTACCTATTGGGACAACAATTTTGGGCAAAACTACGGCTATCCGAGTTAAACAAACAGTTAACTAACCTTATAAAACTTATTTTATAATGCATTAAAAAACAAAACTGTGTTTCTGCAAACCAAAAGATTATATTATATTTGCAAAGTTTATATTTGAAGCTAAAATTTATCCTGTGCATAGCAAATATTATAAATTTATATGTGCCGCCTATTTTTGCCTTTGGCAAAAGGCGATGCACTAATTATACCAAAACGCTTTGCGTTTATGATATAATAAAATTCGCATAAAGTGTTACTCTAAAAAGCAACCCTCGAGTTTTTTAAAAACCCGGGGGTTGCAATGTGTTATATTAAGATTAAAAAAAACTTATTACGACATAAGTATTTTTTTAGCAACGTCGTCGTTAACGTCGGTAATAAAGGGGATGCCTGTTTCACGCTCGGTTTCACGGTTGGCGGCAAACAAATCATCACGGGTAATTTGCGAGAGATTGAACTTGCGAGCACCTGCCATAAGCTGTTGAACACCTGCCGAGAGCTTGTCGGCTAATGTCCAAACTGCAACTGCACCAAGGGGAATATTCTTCATTTCGTCGGCACCGACTTTTTGCTTAACATCAAAGTAGCCTGCAAAAATTTCTTCGGGGTTACGCCCAAATTCGCCTGTAATTGTTTTGGGCAGTTCGTCCCAGTTGCCGCAAAGCTCTTCTTTTTTAGACGGATTTAAAACGCCCTCAATGTTAGCACCCAAATAGCCGGGTATCATTAAAGCACGACCCATACAAACAAGCTTGGTGAACGGTGCACCCAAAGCCAAAGCTTTAAATATATGGTCCTCGTTAGCCAAACCGCCTGCAAATGCCATATCTACAACGTCTTTGCCTTGGTCGGCTAAAATTTTGCCGTACTCATATGCCTTTGCATGCAGGTTAATTGAAGGCACGCCCCACGATTCCATCATATGCCACGGGCTCATACCTGTGCCGCCGCCCGAACCGTCGATTGTAAGCAAGTCAAGCTTAGCTTCAGTGGCGTATTTTATAGACATTGCCAATGCTTCCATACCATAAGAGCCGGTTTTGAGGGTGATGCGTTTGTAGCCTAACTTACGCAGATAGGCAACGCTGTCCATAAAATCTTGCTCTACCTGTGCGGCAGCCGAACGGTTTGTGTAGCCCAAGCGGCTGTGGCGGGCAAACGAGCGGATTGCACCGTTCTTAAATGCCTCCTGCACCGAGGGAACTGTCGGGTCGGGGTCTACTACATAGCCACGCTGTTTTAAAAACAGAGCATAGTCAAGGCTTGTAACCTGAATTTCGCCGCCGATATCTTTGGCACCTTGACCCCATTTTAATTCTATAATAACCTTTTCGCCGTATTTTTCAATTATATATTCGGCAACGCCGTTGCGTGTGTCCTCAACATTAAGCTGAACAATAATTGCACCATAGCCATCGTAATAACGCAGATAAGTGTCAATTCTGCGTTCCATTTCGGGGGCTTTTTCAATTTTGCCGTTGTTAATAACCGAGGCTTTGTCAACCCCAACTACGTTTTCACCCACAACTATGGGGAACCCGCACAGTGCAGCACCAACCGAGAAAGACTCCCAGTATTTTGCCGCAATAAAGGTCGAGCCCAATGCACCCGTCATAATGGGCACTTTAACTTTGGTTTTAACAGCTTTGCCGAACTCGGTTTCTAAGTTTACATTTGGGAAGATACAGTCATCGGCATCGTTGGTTAAACCGCCGCCCAAGCCGTTTGCACCGTAGTTATAGCCCTGAATCCTCAGGTTGTTGTAGCAAACGCCTATGTGGTTAACATTAGAGCTGCCGGCTGTAACCGTGCCGAAATCCCGTGGATAAAGCAGCTTGCGGCCCTTCATAGATGCCATCCAAGTTTCGCACTTGCCTTTGCAATCTGCACGGCAAAGTGTGCAAAGCCCGGATTCGCACGGGTC
>JAISII010000161.1 GCA_031262125.1 Oscillospiraceae bacterium
TTCTCAATAGTCGCACCGTCTTCTAAAAAGTGGCGTGGGGCATCTATATGCGTACCCGTATGGGTGCAAAGCGTAATTTGAGAAAGGTCGTAGCGGTCGCCTTTTTGGTGGCTTTTTAACAGCTGCATCTGGGGTTCGGGGTCGCCGCCGTAAACCGGGGACGAAAATAACCCCCGAGAAATGTCGTACAGTATCATAAGGCTTGACCTCCCTTTCTTTTCTCCCCCACATTCTACCACAAAAAGCCCGCAATAGCAAGAGTTTTGCCGAATTTGAAAATGCAATTGCAAATTGCGGCACATTTGTGTATAATTAACATATAAAGGAAAATTTTGGCAGAAATTATTTTTCTGTTTTGGAACACTACAATTAGTTTGGGGTGAATTTAGTGAGAATAGCAGTTTGCGACGACGAAAAAAAATGCACCGATATAATTTTAAATTATATTGACGAATATGACAAAAAGGGTGCAGATGTTGACTTTGAAATAATCACATTTTCAAGCGGTACCGATTTGCTTAATGCATATAAAAAAGGTGAATCGTTTGACGTGCTGTTTTTGGATGTTGAAATGCCCGACATCTCGGGGATTGAGGTTGGCACCCGTGTGCGGAAGTTTGATAAAAACGTGATTATGGTGTTTATAACCGGGTATTATGCCTATATTTCCTCAAGTATGCAGCTGGGGATATTTCAGTATTTGCTAAAGCCCGTGCAACAAGAATTTTTTAACGAGGAATTAGACAGAATTATAAAAACCTATTTGCAAAACACTTCAACTTTTCAAATACGCTATAAGGGCAATGTTGTGTTTAAAAAAATTCAGGATATTATTTATATAGAAACTTATAAGCACCAGTATTTAAACGCAAAAACGGCAGACGGCGATTATCAGTATGTAGGCAAAATTAAGGATGAAGAAAAAAAGCTTGCAGGGCGTGGGTTTGTAAGGTGCCACCAAAGCTATTTGCTTAATATGCACTATATTCAAAACTATATGCCCAACTGTTTTCAGCTTACAAACGGCGAGGAAATACCAATAAGCAAAAACTGCAAGCCTTTGGCACTTGAGAGCTTTAACAAACATATGAGGGGGCGGTTTGTATGACATATAGTCCAATTATGGTTCCCATTGAAATTATCAGTGCAGGGCTGGAGATTGTGCTTCTTAACTATTTTTTTGGTAACTATTTTGAGTATAAAGGAAACAAGCTGCTTAAAATAATTATTAATTTTCTTGTTTTTGCAGTTTTTATAAGTGTAACATTAGTTTGGAGTTATTGGCTTAAATTGCCCCTTACTCCGGTGTTTACAATTATAAATTTGTTGCTTTTTACTTTTGTTTTTGCGGGCAATTTTTGGCGAAAACTGATTTTTGTTCTTGTTTTTTATATGGTTTCTATGCTGTCAGAAATTTTGATTGCCATTATTTTATATTGGACTTTGCAGGTGCCTATAGAAACTTTGCAAACCGAGCCAGTTTTATATCTTTTAGGATTGGTGCTTTCAAAATTAATTATTATTTTTGTGTTAAGAGTAATTTTTATTTCAAAAATTAACAACAAATTTGAGTTTGAACTTAAAACTTTGCTGCCCATTATTTTTATAGAATTATCCAGTATAATGAGTATTTACTACTTTTGTTCTTTTGCATATAAGTATACCATTGTACCATCAAACGAGATGATTGTAATTATAGCCATTATTATTTTTGCAAATATCGCACTATTTAATTTATTGGACAATATTATTGCGTTGCAAAAATCAAAAGACGAACTCATTTCCATGAAGGCACAATATAAAGTTCAAACCGAATATTACAGCGAACTGCGTAAAAACCAGCTCGAAACAAACAAAAACATACACGACACCAAAAATTTTATTGCGGCATTTTTGGCATATGCCCAAAGCGGCAATTTTGAGCTTGCACAAGAAAAAATCGACGAATTTTACGGCAAACTGCCCGATGCTTTAAATATCGAGACCGGCAACACGGCAGTTAACGCCCTTATGAAAACAAAAATAGGAGCAATAAACGATAACATTCCGCATTACAAACTGTCAATTTCTATTCCCGACGATTTATTGGTGGACGAAATTGATTTGTGTGTGTTTTTGGGCAACGCACTCGATAACGCAATTGAAGCCTGCAAAAAAATTGAAGAGAAACAACAACGCAGGCTTTGTGTAGAAGTGCTGCCGATTAACGGGCAATTGTCTATAGAGATTGAAAATTCTCGCCCTAAAATCCCAAAAACCGAAGACAAGCTGTTTAAAACAACAAAATCAAACAAACTAAAACACGGTTTCGGCATTAAAAATATGCAGCACATAATAAGCAAATATGGGGGCAACATTTTGCTGGACGAGCGTGAAGAAAGCTTTATTCTGTGTGCGTTCTTCCCAAATTTTGCCAAATAGGCTAAACACAAGCCCTCATAGGCTAAATCTATTGTAATTTAAAAAAATAAGTGTTACCTTTATAGCACGGAGAGTGATTGACAATGATTACTCGGCTATCTCAAAAGGTATCACTTTTTTTTGTGGCTAACAAAGTTATTGAGCAAGAGGACGAGCAATACTACCGCTACGGGCTGGAAGTTTTAATATCTACATCCCTCAGCATAATTTCGGTAATTATAATTTCAATAATCACAAACCGATTTTTTGAAACTTTGCTCTATCTTGCCGGTTTTATACCGTTACGCACAGTAGCAGGCGGCTACCATGCAAAAACTCATTTGCGGTGTTATCTTGTTTTAATATTCTCTTACTTAATTTTTTTAAGCATAATTTTCTTTTTACCGCTTGCGGCAGTTATGTATTTAGGCTATGCCGCAATAGTGCTCGCAACAGTGCTAATATTAGTTTTAGCACCAATCGACGACCCTAACCGTCCCTTTACCGATGATGAACGTCAAAAGTTTAAAAAACGCAGCAGGCTGGCACTTTTGGTTTATATTGCAGCTGCGGTCGCAGTCAGTTTTTTAAGCTTGCAATTGTCGCTTTGCGTTGGTTTGGGTATGTTAACCACAGGTTTGGCTTTATTGGCAAGTGCCATTAAAAATAAAATCTTAAGGAGTACAGTATCATGAAAAAGTTTTCAAGTGTTTTATTAAAAGTATCGGGCTTAGTTGCTTCATTTGCATTGGCAGCAGGCGTAACAACCCTCAGCAGTGCATGTATTTTTATTTTCCACCAGCCCAAAGTTCCCACAGGCATGGAGAAATTTAAGAAATAATTTCTTAAACTCACCAAAAAAGGCTGCTTAAAGTGCAGCCGCAATTAAATTGATAGTTACTTTATACCTCAAATAACAGGCTTGGCGGCTTGTCGGACAACCCTTGCAGGGTTAATTCGGCAGCCGCCAAGTTTGCTTCAAGGAGCAAGAGACAAGTAGCAAGAGGCAAGAAGCGACTTGCGTCGCTCGCGTTCTCCCCCTGTCCAACACTCGCTTTGCCAGTGTTGGACATCCCCCTCCCGGAGGGGGACTTTTTCAGCTCTGTACCCCAAAGCCTCCCACACCAGATGTCAGAAATCAGATGTTAGAGGTTAGATATAGCGGCGTAGCCGCCACTTGCAAAATGTTTCATTTTGCAAAGAGGAGCAACCAACCGTAAAGCGTAGCTT
>JAISII010000012.1 GCA_031262125.1 Oscillospiraceae bacterium
GGTGCGTCGTTAACGCCGTCGCCTGTCATAGCGGTAATTTTGCCGATTTTCTTCCACATCGTAACAATTCTAACCTTATGTTCAGGTTGAACACGGGCATAAACTGAAATTGTTTTTACACGCTTTTCAAACTCTTCGTCCGACATTTTAGAAAGCTCGGCACCGGTAATAGCCTGAGATTCGTCTTGCAAAATGCCAAGCTCTTTTGCAATGGCAATTGCGGTGTCTTTGTGGTCGCCCGTTATCATAACAGCACGAATACCGGCTTGGTTACATTCTTCAATTGCAGCTTTAACCTCGGGTCTTACCGGGTCTATCATACCTACAATACCAACGAAAATAAGGTCGGTTTCTAAATCCTCGGCGGCAAAGCTTGTAGGCTTTTGCGAATAATCACGGTACGAGCAAGCAAGCACACGCAATGCACGCTGTGCCATTGATTTGTTCTCGGTTAATATTGCTTCTTTATCGGCGGCGGTAATATCGGTAATTTTACCGTCTTTATAAATTTTTGTGCAGCCGGTTAAAACTTCGTCAAGCCCGCCTTTAGTATACTGGCGGAACGTGCCGTCGCCCATATCGTGCACGGTAGACATTTTTTTGCGTACCGAGTCGAAAGGAGCTTCGCCCACACGGGGCTGAGCAGGCAACTCACCATTGATTTTGTCGTTAAAGTCAACCAGTGCAATTTCTGTCGGGTCGCCTACATATACACCGTTTTCGTCCTTTTGAACATCGGTGCAGAGCGACATTGCGGTTGCCAAAAATTTCTCGTCGCCGTATGCGGCGGTAACTGTCATTTTGTTTTGGGTTAGGGTACCTGTTTTGTCTGAGCATATTGTTTGGGTGCAGCCCAGTGTTTCTACCGCTGTAAGGCGGCGGATTATTGAATTACGCTGGCTCATACGAGAAACGCCGATGCTCAGTACGATTGTAACAACAACCACAAGCCCTTCGGGTATTGCCGCAACAGCAAGCGATACAGCCAATAATAAAGATTCTAACGCCTGCGGCAAACCAATGCTTGATAAATCAAAGCCGTTTGCCGTCATTGCGTATTTGCCGAGGCTTACGGCAAAAACCAAAACGCATATTGCAAGCACTGCAATACTGAGGAATTTTGAAAGCCCGGCAAGCTTTATTTGCAGCGGTGTTTTTTCGTCAACCCCGCTTGAGAGTATGGTAGCAATCTTGCCCATTTCGGTGTTCATACCTGTGCCGATAACCACACCTTCGCCACGACCATAGGCAATGTTTGTGCCCATATACGCCATATTAATACGGTCGCCCAAAGGCACTTCGTCGTCGGAGGTTACGGTGATAGCATCAATTTGCTTTTCAACGGGAACAGATTCCCCGGTAAGAGCAGCCTCTTCAACTTTAAGGCTTGCCGACTCAATAATACGCATATCTGCCGGCACCGAGTCGCCCGCTTCGAGCAAAACAATATCGCCGGGTACAATATCTGCCGAATTGATTATTGCAACAACGCCGTTACGCCGCACCCGTGTTGTGGGTGCCGACAGCTTTTGCAACGCCTCGATTGATTTTTCTGCCTTGCTCTCTTGAAAAATGCCCAAGCAAGCATTAAGCACAACCACCACGGCAATAATTACTGCGTCCACCAAGCTTTCCGACAGCTCGCCGTTTATTGCACCGCTAATAACCGAGATAAACGCCGCAATAATAAGTATTATTACCATCGGGTCTTTAATTTGGTCCCAAATCCGCAAGATAAGCGGGCGTTTTTTTCCCTCTTCCAGCTTGTTAGGGCCGTATTTCTCCAGATTCTTTGCAACCTGTTGCGAAGTTAAGCCTTCTTTTTGACTGCCTGATGCAGCCAAAACATCTGCAACACTTTGTAAGTATTCCTTCATTTTCGCCTCCGATTTTCTTTTTTTGCTTTTTATTTTTTTAGTATTAGTGCTTTGGCAAAATTTAAACAAAAGCACACAATGTATATTATATAGAAAACGGCGGCAAATTACAAGGGGAATTTTCTCGTTTTGCACGCATTTTTAGGCTGTTTTTTAAAAAAGAGGACTTTACACAAACAAACATTTACATATTAACAGGTTTATGTTATACTTTTATATAATTGTAATATAGATAAAGTTAAAGGTATAAGGTTAACAATGATACTTACCAGAATACAAACTATTGATGAACGCATTTTAGAAAAAATATCACGGATGCACTCGCCGTTTCGCAATCGGGTTATGAAAATCATAACCTCGCTTGGTAATGTTGGGTGGGTTTGGTTTTTGCTGTGCCTTGTGCTGCTTTCGCTGCCCAAATATCGCAACGCTGGGGTTAATATAATTTTCGGGTTGCTTATAAATCAGGTTATGGGCGAGGGCATTATTAAGCATATCGTCAAGCGTACACGCCCCTGCCATTTGCTGGACGACGACGAACAAATAATAAACCGTCCAAAGCACTATTCTTTTCCTTCGGGGCATGCTGCGGCTTCGTTTGCGGTTTCGGCTGTGGTGCTTTGCACGTGCAAATGGTATGTTTTTTTGCCCGTGCTGCTGCTTGCGGCACTAATTGCATTTTCTCGGATGTATTTGCGTGTGCATTACCTTACCGATGTTTTGTGCGGTGCTATTTTGGGTTTTCTTTGCGGGCTTGCATCTGTTGCGTTGTATCAAAACTTTTTGCAAAGCACGTTTAATTTTAGTTAGTAATTTTCTTAATAAATATAAAAGAGCCGGAACTATTCCGGCTCTTTTTTTAAAATGAGTTTAATCTTTGGGTTTAATAAAAAAGTTTTTCGCAAAATATCATGGTGGCAGAGCAACAGCACCACACATCGGGTGGTTTGTTACCTATTCATAAAACTCTTCGCCTACAATTTTTCCAAACTCGGCTTCGTACTGAGAAATACACTGCTCGACTAAAAATTCAATTTGAGAATTAATAGACCGTTTTTGTTTTTTGCTGATAGCAGTAATTTTGCTTAGATTTTCAGATGTTAATCTTAGGGTTGTTTGTATTTTGTCGGGCATTGATTTTCTCTCCTATTCTAAATAGTACCTCAAATATAACAATAAACCTTAACGGAATAATTTCCGTGCGGTATTGTTGCAAATTAAATCTTTTATATTCAAATAATAACAGAAAAGAAAAAACATTTCCACCGCCAGCGTGATATCGTATTGATATCTAAAGCGGGTTTATATTACCTTTTTGCAAAAATTTTTCATACAACAACTGTTGCAAACGGGTTTTTGTGCTTTGCAAACTGCACGCCCATGCAACACAAGCCTGTGGCAAAAGTCGTTTGATTCTTCCGGCGGCAAAAGTTCCTTTAGTGCAAACTCGATTTTTGTGGCATCCTTTAAATTATGTAAGCCAAGCCGTCGGGTTAGCCTAATACAATGTGTGTCTACCACTACCGAAGGTTTTTTAAAAATATCGCCTAAAATAAGGTTGGCTGTTTTTCGCCCAATACCGGGTAGCTTGGTCAGTTCTTCAATCGTGTCGGGCACAATAGAATTATACTGTTCATTAAGCATTTTGGCAATATTAATTATATCACGTGCTTTTGTTTTATAAAGCCCGCAAGTTTTAATAAGCTCTTCCATTTCCTCAACTGTTGCAGTTGCACAGGTTTGCGGCGTGCCAAAGCGTGCAAACAACGCAGGGGTTACCATATTAACCCGCTTGTCGGTGCATTGTGCCGCCAGCCGTGTGGCAACAAGCAACCGGAAGGCATCGGGGTACACCAGCGAACATATGGCATCGGGGTATTCGGCTTTAAGTGCAGCTACTGCCAACAGTGCAATTTGTTTTTTTGAGTTTTCCATTTGATTTTCCTTATGTTATGATTTATAATAGTAAAAAACAAGTTTATAAAACAGGGGAGAACCGATATGTATAAGAACTATATTTTTGACCTTTACGGAACGCTGATAGATATTAACACCGACGAGGGCAGCTATGAGCTGTTTGAAAAAATATCGTTTTTAATGTGCTATAGGGGTGCGGTTTATGAGCCGACAAACCTGCGGGACAGATATTATGCACTTATTAAAACCGAGCAGAAAAAAATGCAAAAAAAACACCCCGATTATAAATTTGTTGATGTTCATATTGAGCAGGTTTTTAAGAAGCTTTATAAAGACAAAGGCGTTATAATAACTGATGATGATGCGGCAGCAATTATGGCTGCTTTTCGCTCTTTTTGCACAAAATACATCAAGCTTTACGACGGCGTTACCGACCTGCTGGATGAACTAAAAAAGCGTGGGAAGAAAATATATCTTCTTTCCAACGCTCAAAGGAATTTTACGTGGGGCGAAATTGTTATGACCGGGTTAGAGAAACGGTTTGACGGAATTTTAATCAGTTCTGACGAAGAAGTCAGCAAGCCCGACCCGAAGTTTTATGACATTTTGTTTAAGCGTTATGGTCTTAAAAAAAGCGAATCGATTATGATAGGCAACGACAGTGTTACCGATATTTTAGGTGCTAAAAATTACGGAATAGACAGTTTGTATATTCACCAAAGCATTTCGCCGCCCATCACCGAACCTTTGCAGAGTAAATATAAGGTTTTAGACGGAGATGTGTTTAAGATTAAGGGCTTGGTTTTGGGTAAAGAATAGTTTTTATAGAAACCACCCCGACCATTAAATATAAATTTCTATTTAAATTTAATTAGTAGAAAAATTCTTGCACACAAACCACCCCGTCTTCGCTAAAGCGAATCCACCCCTCCTCGGAGGGGGACTTTTTCAGCTCTCTTTTTGAGTGTGCCTTAAAGCCTCCCACACCAGATGTTAGAAAGCAGAAGTTAGAGGTTAGATATAGCGGCGTAGCCGCTGCTTGCAAAATGTTTCATTTTGCAAAGAGGAGCAACCAACCGTAAAGCGTAGCTTTTTGCACAAGGTGCAAAAACAAGCTCAAAAGGGCGAGTTGCGACGAGGAGGTGGCAGGCGTTAGCCTTGACGGAAGGAGAAAAAATAGAATTTTACTTCTGTATCAAAGCCGCTTTAAGGGTGTTCTTCATAAGCATTGCAATCGTCATTGGTCCAACTCCGCCGGGCACGGGCGTTATATAAGAGGTTTTTTCGGCAACATCGGCAAAGTCAACATCGCCGCAAAGCTTGCCGTTTTCGTCCCTGTTCATACCAACGTCAACAACAACCGCACCATCTTTAACCATATCTGCGGTAACAAACTTTGCTCTGCCCACAGCCGATACTAAAATGTCGGCTGTTTTTGTTATTTCTGCAATGTTTTTTGTGCGGCTGTGGCAAATGGTTACGGTGCCGTTTTGGTGCAGCAGCAGCATAGACATAGGTTTGCCCACAATGTTGCTCCGCCCGATTACAACGCAGTTTTTGCCGTTTATTTCAATATCATACGCTTTAAGCAGTTCCATAACACCTGCGGGGGTGCAGGGCAAAAAGTCATAATCACCAATCATAATTTTGCCCACGTTAACCGGGTGAAAAGCGTCTACGTCTTTTTCGGGCTTGATGGTATCGGTAATTAGTTTTTCGTCCAAATGCTTTGGCAACGGCAGCTGAACCAAAATGCCGTTTACCGTCGGGTCGTCGTTAAGCTTGTTTACCAAAGCAAGCAGCTCGTCTTGCGTGGTTGTTGCGTCCAGTGCGAATTCGATTGATTTATAGCCGATTTCGGCACATGCCTTTTTTTTGTTGTTAACATAGACTCTGGAGGCTTGGTCGTCGCCGACTATAACCACAGCCAAAGTTATTTCGGTTCCGTTTTCTTTAAGCTTTTGTGCCTGCACAGCCAAGTCTTGCCTAACCTGTGCCGAGATTTTTTTACCGTCGATTAAAGTCATTTTTTAGTTCTCCTGTTTTTGTATTTTATCTATATAAAGAATTTAGTTGTTTTTAAAATTTTGCCCAAAACCACCCCGTCTTCGCTAAAGCGAATCCACCCCTCCACGGAGGGGAATTTTTCTGCATTACCGAGACTTTGGGTTGGTCGGTTGGCTCTTTTTTGATTTATTCCTTGCGGTTTGTATTTGGTTTATTGTTTATGCTAATATTCCCCTCCGGGGAGGGGTGGTTCAACACTTATGAAATGAGTGTTGAGACGGGGTGGTTTCCAACTTCATAAAACTCATCTTTGCGTTTTCTAAAATAAACAATAAGTGCAGCACCAACAACGGCAAGCAAAGCCGATAATAACTGAGAAACCCTGATTCCGCTGCCGAACAAATACAAACTGTCGGTTCGCAAGCCCTCTACAAATGTACGCTCGAACCCGTACCAAACCAAATACCACAAAAAAACTTCCCCACGGTAGTATTGGAGTTTTTTGCGTAAAAAATGGAACAGCACAAACCCCAATGCACACCAAAGCGATTCGTACAAAAAGCAGGGGTGCACGGCAATACCGTTTGTGTTTTCGCTAATCATACCCCATGGCAAATTGGTGGGCGAGCCAAAAGCCTCTTGATTAAAAAAGTTGCCCCAACGCCCCAACGCCTGCCCGATTAAAAAGCCCATAACTGCAATATCCAGCAGTGCGGGGATGTTCATTTTGTGGAGCTTTGCAATGGCAATTCCTCCCAAAAGCCCGCCGATAATTCCGCCGTAAATTGCCAAGCCGCCCTCGTTTATGTATAAAATTTCGATGGGGTTGTCGGCATAAAGCGAAAAATTAAAAACAACATAATACAGCCTCGCACCAATAATCCCGCTGACTATGCCGACCAAAGCACAGTCAATAAGCTTGTTGTTATCAACGTCGTATTTTTTGGAGTTAAACCAAGCATACAAAACCGCCAAAAGCAGCCCAAGGCAAATAACAACGCCATACCAGCGTACCTCAAAACCGCCCAAGCTGAAAGCCACAGGGTTTACGGGGAGGTTAGCATCCCACCCGTTAAACGAAACATGATACATTTGTATAATCCTTTTTAGTAAGTATAGTAAGTATGAATTTTCGGAATAGGTACCCTCTTTAAAAACGTGAGGGTTCGGGATATACCCTGAAAAGGGCAAGTGCAAGAGAAAAATTATTGCTTTGTAATTATCGAAAGCGAGGTATTGTTAACATCTAAAATTTCTTTAAGCCGATTATTTGCTTCTTCAAAAGTAACGGCGGCAATTTCGTCAACATATCCGAAAAATTCTCGGCTTGTAAAGTGAGAATCAACAAGCATATTGCCGATAGTGTCAACCGAGTTAAGCGCCGATATCGCATCGCCGTAAAGTGCTTTTTTCGAGATTTCAAAATCGGCTTTGCTAATTCCTGTTTGCTTAACCTTGGCAATGTACTCTTTTATTTTTTTTGCCGCCCCTTTCGGGTTGCGGGACTCTCCGCCGAAAATTACCGACAAAAACCCCGGTCCTTCAAAAAGCTCGTAAGAAAAGCTTTGGTTAATAAGCCCCTCGTCCATAAGCTCGCGGTATAAATCGGCGGTAGAGGAAGCAATAGCAGCCAGCAAAACTTCGGTTTGGGCAAGCAGCTTGTTAGAGATTTGCTCTGCTCCCGCTTTCTCTTTAAAACCTAAGTTAAACAGCTCCATAGTAACGGGAAAGGCTTGCTCAACATAAGTTGTTTTAACTTCGTATGGTTCGTCCTCAAAATAGCTTTGCACCTTTGCTTTTGGGGCAGCTTTCAGCATATCATCGGCAATATTCAGCACCTCTTCGGGCGTTGTGCCGCCGCACACGCACAGCACCATATTGTGCAAATTATAAAATGTGTTATAGCAGTCATAAAGCCCTTGTGCGGTGATTTTGCTTATAGATTCCACCGTGCCGGCAATGTCTATTTTAACAGGGTGATTGTGATACATAGCCTCGAGCATATTAAACATAACACGCCATTCGGGCGAATCGTCGTACATTTTTATTTCTTGACCAATAATGCCTTGCTATTTTTGAACGGTTTTTTCGGTAAAATAGGGTGCTTGCACAAAATCAAGCAGGATTTGCAGGTTTTCTTTTAATTTTTCGGAGGTTGAAAACAGATAGCAGGTTTTGTCAAAGCTGGTGTAGGCGTTTGCATTTGCACCGGTTTTTGCAAAACGCTCAAAGGCATCCTGCTCTTCGCTTTCAAAAAGCTTATGCTCTAAAAAATGGGCAATGCCGTCGGGCACACGCTCAACCTCGCTTAGCACGGCACTTGCATTGTCGTCTTTTGCAATCGAGAATGCATTGTTAATGCTGCCGAATTTCGTGCCGAAAATCCCGTAAGACGAGGTGTAGCCCGCCTTTGGGTAAACATATATTGCAAGCCCGCTTTTGTGGTCGATTTTATAATATTCTTCGTCCACCCGTCGGGAAGTTATTTTTTGAATTTTAGTTTCAGCCATTTAGACCTCCTAATTTTTATCTATATAGCCTCCCTCTTAGAGGGAGGTGGCAAGGCGTAGCCTTGACGGAAGGAGAAAAAAGAGACTTTTGCCTCTCGCTTTCTCCCCCTATCGGCTTCGCCGATTTTCCCCCTCCCGGAGGGGGACTTTTTTGCTAACGCCCCGACGGAAGGAGAAAAGCTTTCTCAACTCAAACAATAAACCGTATCTAAAACAAGCTTTTGGCTTGCTTCAACAATTTCGTCAAGCGTAACCTCATTTATTCTTTCAATAAACTGCTCTATTGTTAAAATTTTGCGGTCGAGGTATTGCGAGGTAAGCCAAGCTTCGCAGCCCGAAGCTGTGTCGTAATAAGACCGTGCAGAATTGCACAAATTCAGCTTTGCCGCTTCAATTTCAAAATCGGAAATTTTGCCGTTTTTCATATCATCAAGCTCGCTTAAAATGGCTGCTTTGGCTTTTTCTATATTTTCTTTTTCAACCCCGCTGTCAATAAACATCAGACCTTTTTGCCGGTCGCTTCGGGCAGAGCAATAGTAGCAAAGGCTTAGTTTTTCCCGCACGTTAACAAACAGCTTGGAGCTTGCATTGCCGCCCAAAACAAAGATTGCAAGGCGGGTTGCAAAGGTGTCGCCTAAACTTTCGGCACTGCCTGTTCTAAAGCCCATAATAAGCTTTGCTTGGGCAACATCGGCGGGTTCGTTTACGTTTTTTATATCGGCAACTGTTGTAACAACCTTTGTTTGCAGCTGTGCAGGCGTGCGGATTATTTTAGAAAAATTCTCTTTAATAACTGCCTGTGCCGTTGCAGGTGAGGTTTTGCCAACAAACGAAAAATTAAACACCGCAGTTTGCAGCATACGCTGCCACGCCACATATAAGCTTTTGGGCGTAACCGCTTCTACTGCTGCTCTGTCGCCGTAACGCATAACGCCGTAGTCTTCGCCCTCGCACATAATCTCGGTTGTGCGTTTAAGTGCGTACGACCGCTTTTCGTTAAACTCCGAATCAATTTGCTCCAGCAGCAAACGCCGCTCCTGCTCAACATCTTCGGCAAAAAACTCGCCGTTTTCAACCCTCGGCTCAAAAATAACCTTGCACAAAAGCCCGCAAAGCTCGCCGATAATATCCTCGCCGGTTATTGCATATTTATTAGAAATACCGTTCGCCATAATTACAATGGCTTGGTTTTCGCCCATTTTTAACACCGAGCTGTCTAACCCCGAGCCATACAGTTTGGCAAGTTTTTTAGAAAGCAGGGTAAAGGTAGGGTGCTCTTTGCAGCAACGCACAAGCAACCGTGCAAGTATTGCATACTCGGCAGCGGTAGATTTTTTCAGCGGCAGCAAAATCGTTGCGGTAAGGCGTTCGGTAGTAAACCGCTGTTCTTTTGCTAAATAAAAATCGACCTTATCGGCAATTATGGTTTTTTCAAATCCGTTTATCATAAACTTTCCTATCTTAAAAATCAGTTTTTAAAATTACACTTATTTATTATATCACCGATTAACACTTTTTTAAATAGTTTTTTAAATTTTTTATTATAAATTCGGTTTTTGTTTTGCAAAACTCTTGATTCTGCCACAAAATAATGGTATAATTTAACTATGTTGTAGGCTTTTTAAAACTTTTTAAAACGGCAGAGTTTTTCTGCCAACAGGAGGTAAACAAATGTTATCAACAATTAATGATGTTTTGGCAACACTTTCAACTGTTCAGTTTGCGTTGTTCTTCCCGTTTTTAATTTGTGTAATAGTTTATTGTGTAAAATTTAAAGAAAAGCTTAACCTTCAAAAACCGCTCAGCCTAAACGTAATTCTGGTGGCGTTATCAGCGGCACTGCTGCTGTGCCTTAACATTATTATTTTTGCCGAATCAACAGGCAACTTTGCCGAGATTATTACCGAGAAAGGGGCAGAATCCTATTGGCAATTGGCTACATATGCGGCTATTTATTATATTTGCACGGCACTTGTTTACTTAATCTGCGGCGGCATAATGCTGGCAAGAATTAAAAAAGGTACTACAACCGTCGGCAAGCCCGCACAGGTGGCGTTATTGGTTTTGTTGGGCTTTTGCGTTTTGGTGATGTTTGCTCTGTTCGTGATTTTTGATGTTTATTTGTTCTGGACACCTGCAATGCTTGTGTTTTTAACTTTGTTGGCACTGGGCATGTTTTGCGTTCGGTTGGGTTTTGTGCGTGAGGGCAAAAAAGACTAAGCTTACCAATTTTTGATTTATAAAATTTTAAATGCCCCGTTTGTTTTTCAACAGCGGGGCAAGTTAAATGGCAAATTGCAAAGTGCAAATGGCAAATGCCAATAAAATCACAACTTATAATTTACCGAACAGAATTAACAGAATTAATGCTAAGATTTTTATTGACTTTTTTAAAAAAAGCAGTTATAATTGTTTACGGTTTGAAAATAAAACGGTTTTGTGTTGAGGATTACTCAAGCCTCTCAAAAAATAAATTTTATTTATTTTAAAACAAAACCCCTACCGGAGGATTACTCAAGCCTTTCAAAAAATAAATTTTATTTATTTTAAAATTAAATAAAAATATACGGAGGATTACTCAAGTGGTCGAAGAGGCTCCCCTGCTAAGGGAGTAGGTCGGGATAACCGGCGCGAGAGTTCGAATCTCTTGTCCTCCGCCATGCGGACGGCGAAAGCCGTCCGCATTTAAGTTTGCCCTGTCGGGCAAATGAAGTGTCATTTGGACATGAAGTAGCCTACGGCAGTGAAATGTGCTGCAGGAGGTAAGGGCAAACTTAACTTCACGTTTTGCGTAGAAAAACACTTCACTCATTTACGAAAGCAAATTTACTTCATTTCTCGACGTAGTCGAGATGATTAATTTATTCATCTGACAAAAAAGATGCTTTTTAGTGAATAATAAACAGTGAAATCGCACGTTGTGCTAATGAACAATGAATAATGAACAATACAAATATGCGGCACAGAATTTGCGGCTGCAATTTATATTGTTCATTATTCATTGTTCACTGTTGACTAATCCTCAATAAGGAAGTATGTAGGCGGCGAGGGGAAACCCTTGCCGCTTGCGGCGTTTGTGCCGCAGATGACAGCTTTCTACGCCGTCTTTTGTTCTTTGGGCTTTTGGTTGCATCTGCACTCGGCGATGGTTTCAACCCATGCGTCCTCTTGTGAAACATCCAATACGCCAACGCAGTTGTAGTAAATCTCTACCTTCTGCTTGCGCTTGCCGCTTGAGTAATCCGGCACGTGAATCACGATTTTCTGAATAAACTCATTGAGAATCGTGGGCGTCAGGTCGTCAATCTCGGTGTAGCTGCGGACGAGTTCCAAGAATCGCTCGGTGTTGGCGGCAGTCTGCTTTTCCTCAGCAAGCTCTACCTCCAGTTTCGCTGTATCGGCTTTCAAGGCGGATTGCTCTGTCTCATAGGCTTCGGATAGTTTTCCGAATCGCTCATCGCTGAGCCGTGCGGCAACGAAATCCTCATAAATCCGTTGAAACAACACATCGAGTTCGGCTATACGCTTTTTGTTGCGTTCGCACCGCCGTTTCTTCTCCGCAATGGACTTGGCTTGCTCCTGCGTGGACTTTTGGTTGACCGCTTGAACGAAATACTTTTCGTACTTCTTCACATACCGCAGCGTACCCTTCAAGTGTTCCAGCACCAGATTGTACAACACAACATCGCGGATATAGTGAGCGGTGCATTCGCCGCGCCCGCCGCGATACCTACTGCAAACGAAGAAATCGTTGTTTGCATCCTCCGTCTTTTTGCTGAAATACAGCTTGCTGTGGCAGTCGGTGCATTCGAGCAGTCCCGAAAACAAACTGGTCTTTCCGCTTTTGGGCGAACGCCGCTTGTTCTGACGGATTTCCTGTACGCGCTCCCACACGGATTTAGCAATAATCGGTTCGTGGTGATTCTCGAAAACCTTCCACTCGGACGGGTCAAGCCGCAGCTGCTTCTTAATCTTGAACGACTTGCGCCTTGTGCGGAAGTTGACCACACACCCCAGATACTCCTGCCGCTCTAACATGGCGGCAACGGTAGAAGGTTCCCACTGAAACGGCACTCTCGGCGGTCTTTTCGGCGTTTTCACGCCTATGCTACGCAGATACTCCACAGGGGTCTGCACCTTTTCGGATTCCAGTAGCCGTGCAATCTGCGAAGGGCCTTTACCGTCCATACAGAGAGCGAACACCCGACGCACCACCTTAGCGGCGGTTTCGTCCAAAAGCCATTTGCGCTTGTCCTGCGGGTCTTTGAGATACCCGAATGGCGGCACACCCGAAAGCGGAATCTCCGCGTTACCCTGCGCTTGCTTGACGCTGCGCACCTTTTGACTGGTGTTTTTCGCGTGCCATTCGTTGAACAAATCCGCCATCGGGACTAAATCGCTGAGTCCTTGCTCGCTGTCGATGTTGTCCATTATAGCGATATACCGAACGCCATATCGCTCGAAATCCTCCTCCAAAAGAGTACCGATAACGAGCCTGTTGCGCCCGAGCCGTGAGTGGTCTTTGACGATAATGGTCTTGATTGTGCCGTTTTTCACGCTCTCCATCATTGCCAAAAAGCCGGGTCTGTCAAACACCACGCCGGAAAAACCATCGTCTACGAAAAACTGCGTCTGCGTAAATCCGTTATCCTTTGCGTACTTTGCGAGTATCGCCTTTTGGTTGGCGATGCTGTTTGATTCGCCCTCCCTTGCATCCTCCTGTGAGAGTCTGCAATACAAGGCGGTAATTGGTTCTGGCTGCTTAATGCTCATAATTTCCTCCGTTTCCGCAGCCGGAACACGGGTTCTGTAGCAAACATATTATACCGCGTTTCGGCTGTTTCGGCTGATTTTTCAATGCATATTTTGTGAACAATTCTCCTCACGACTGTGTCACCTCGCTTGTTATCATGCGTTTTAGCTTTTTGATAAAATCGTCTGTGGAATCGCCGTTGAAATGGGACACCACCTCGTATTCCGTGCCGTAAATCGTCCAGCGGAAGTCAATATTACGCGGAACGCGAAGTTCACGGAACATATCTCGCAATTCCTCTTCCGGCAGATTTATCAGCCATTCGAATGTTTCGTCGCCTAACGCTTCGTGCCATTTTGTTTCATTAAAAGTTATTCCTGTCATCTTTCATTCCCTCTTTCTTTTTGTGATTTGGCTTTTTCCGCCGCTTCAAGCTCCTTGATATAGCCGTCATACTGCTTGACGGAAGCGGTAAACCGTGCCGCTTCGGGCATCAGCTTCTCAAACGCCGCAAGCGCGGCTTCTTTCTTTTTAGGAGCATTAAATGGGTTGATACCCTCCAACACGCCCGAAATCTCAGCAAACTGCTTGTCGAGCCGTTCCGCTTGCTTAAAGAGCCAGACTGGAATATGCTTGCGTTTTGTTTCAAGGGATGACAGCCCCCGTTGCATCTCCGGCCATCGTGCCGACATAGCGGTGTGGTAATCGGTCTGCCATTTGGAAAGCTGCGCTCGGTTGCCGAGGATTGTTTTGGCGGAAAGACTTTTGCCGTTTTTGCCGTCTGTTATGGGGCAAAAAAACAAGATGCATATGGGGCGTCCTTTCGTCCATAAGCTCCAGTAAATCCCGCATGTTGCGGGCAAAGCGGCTCTGCAAAATGCAAAGTCGCTGAATTGCCGCTATGTAATTTGTGCGCAAGAAAGAGCGGGAAGCTTGTTGCCTCCCGCCCTTCGGCGTTTATGTGTAAATAAGTTCCTCCCGAATAATCTCATCAACCCGGTTGCGGATATTGTTGACCTGCTGAACCCACAGCATGGGATTTTCAACTTTCAGCGTTTCAGTTACTCCCTCTGCCGTCATCATCTGTTTGATGATTAGTTCGGAGCGTTCAAACGCCGCCGTGTCAATCTCGTGCAGATGTTCGAACAGCTTGCCACTCGTCAGAAGATTGCTGTATATTACTCGCCTGTGTTTTTTGAGATAGTTGAGCCGCCTTAGACCCCACACCCCGATTTCATATTCGGGCTGTTCTGGTACGGTAAGGTTCGGAATGCGGTAGCCGTTTGCGTCGGAATACGTTCCGCCGTTTTGTTCAAATAAGGACTTCATCATAGTTTCTCCAATCAGTTTAGTATCGCTACAATACCGTGTTCTGACTGCTGTTTCAATTTTTTGATGATACTTCCTTATTTGGCTTTAGCCTTCAATTTTCACTGCGGCGACAGCCGCATATTTGGTCGAGGTGACAGGACTTGAACCTGCGGCATCTTGGTCCCAAACCAAGCACTCTACCAAACTGAGCTACACCTCGAAATTTTATTCATTTTTTTTAAAGCAAAGGCATTATACAACATTTTATGCAATTTGTCAAACAAAATGACGTTAATTATTCAGAATTTTTTATAATACGATACAACGAAATTGTGGTATTAAAAAGCCGGTGTCATATAACGCTCTCATAAAAAACATTGCGTGCCATAAATTCTTGCGGGGCAACGCTGTTGGTGTTATAGGCGACAACAAGCTTTGCATAGGCGGCCACAGGATGCATACCGCAAAGCAAAACCACACCGGTTTGTGCAATTGCACTGCTGGTTTGGTACAAATTGCCTTGCTTAATATGGCGGCAGTCGAGCAAATATAAGTCGATATTTTGCTCGGCACATTTTTTTGCAAAATTTAGAATCGAGCTCTCTCCGATTGTGCAAGCAGTTGACGAATGATAGAGCAAATGCAGCACGGATGAGGGCTTGTCATGTGCAAAATCAAAATCGGCATAATCCATGCCGGGGTAGGGTGAAATTATTGCTAACCTGTTTTTAAACTCAAAGTTTTTATTAGCAATTGCTGCCGCTCTGTTTTGGTCGGCTTTTAAAAAGAGGTCGGCAATTGTTGGGTTGTGCGGGCAAACTTGCGGCACAAACGTGCCGTTGCACATTTTGCCAAAACAACCGCCGCCGTATGACGAAAAGCTGTCGTCAAAGCTGTCGGCGGGCAAAAGGCGTGTAGCTAAATGTATTGCAGCTATGGTTTTTGTGCCGCCGTTAGGTTTGCTGTTTTGGGTGTTTGTATTGGCTTCAGTTTTTGAGCTTATGGCTGCAAAAACGCCGGGTACGCCTTCTGTTAAGATAAAATCAGCCGCCGCCGAAAAATTGGTAAGTGCGTCGCTTTGGGGTGCATCAATCGGTTTGTTGGCACACACAAAAACCACGGGGATATTAACACCCTCAAGCAAATAGCCAAACGCCGCTGAGGTGTATGGCAAAGTGTCGGACCCGTGGGTAACTATAACGCCGCAAAAGTCGGTTGTGTTTTTATGGTTTTCGCTGTTGCCGAACACATTTTCTTTAAACGTGTGCAGCAGTGCTTCCCAATGTTTTGGGGTTAGGTTTTCGCTTAGAATATCATATGCCTGCACAGCCGTAAATTCTGCGGCTGTGCTTTGCTTTGCGGCGGTATTTGTTTTGGTTGAGAGTGTGGTGTGCATTTGCAAATAGCGGTCTATAATCTCATAGCCTGTTGCACTGTCGGGCGACAAAACACCGTTTTTAAGTTTTGAACCAATAGTGCCGCCTGTAAAAATTACAAGTATTTTTTTCATCTTCGCCCCCTGAATTTTTTGCACTAAGATAAGTTAAAATAAATCTTAAAGTTTTGTGCATAGTTTCAGCAATTAAAAGCTGTCGGCAAGCTTTGCAAAAGCTTCCAAAGTCAGCTGCTCTGCCCGCAAATTTTCGGCAACGCCTGCCTGTGCAATTTTTGCCGATACCTCGGCTTTGCTTATGCCCAAGCCGGAGGATATTGCATTGAGTATGGTTTTACGCCGCTGTGCAAACGCCGCTTTAACCAGCCTAAAAAGCATTGTACGGTCTTTAACATCAACCGGCGGGGCAGGCAAAATGTTCAGCCTTATTACCGCCGAATCTACATTTGGTGCGGGCATAAACGAGCCACGAGAAACATTAAACAAAATCTCGGGACGGCAATAGAACCAAACCGCAGCCGAAACCGCACCGCACTCCCGCACGCCGGGCTTTGCACAAAGCCGCTTTGCCGGCTCTTTTTGCACCATAACCGTAATTGAATTTATGGGCAGCTCGCTTTCAAGCAGCTTCATAATTATAGGCGTGGTAATATAGTATGGCAAATTGGCACACACGCAAACGTCATAACCGCAAAGCTCTTCCAATATTAATTTTTGCAAATCGACTTTAAGCACATCGTCGTTAATAACTTGCAAATTGTCGTATTCTGCCAAAGTTTCCTGCAAAATCGGCAGTAGCCGCTTGTCCAGCTCCACCGCAATAACCTTGTCGGCACGTTTGCACAGCTCTTTGGTTAAAACGCCTATGCCCGGGCCTATTTCTATTACCGCTGTTTTTTTTGCCAAAATTTCTTCTTGCAAATTTTTAGCAGAAAACTCAAGTGCGGCTTCTGCCATTTTTGGGCAAACCGAGGGGTTTGTTAGGAAGTTTTGCCCCATTGCTTTTGAGAAATTAAAGCCGTGCTTACGCATTATTTCTTTAATATATGAAATATCGGTCAGGTTTTTGCCGTTAATATTTTCCATTTTTTAAAATTACCTTTCGGTTTTATAAGCTGTTGCGTGAATATTTGCCCATGCCTTGAGAAATAATAAACTCACGGGCGGCAAAGCCTGCCTTAATTATACACTATTAAAGCAAAAAATTAAAGAGGTGGAAACAAAATGTCTAAAAACGATAGGTTCCCAAATCAGTACGACCCAATACAGGGCGACGATTACAACACTCCGCAGTACCAAAAGCCTAACACACAGGGTGGGGCAAACAACTGTGCCACAAACTGTGCAAGCAATTGTGCAACAAATTGTGCAAGCAACTGTGCAACAAACTGTGCAACACAAGACGACGAGCAGAAGCAGCAGTCTCAGCAGTATGCCGAGGACTGCACATCGGTTCAAAACTGCCAATAATTGCAAAACGGCAAAAAGTTATTAAAATAACAAACAAAAAGAGGGCGGGTCGCTTTAATGACTTGCTCTCTTTTGTTGTTTATGGTATAATTTTTACAGTTAATTTATTTAATCGGCATTGCTTCGCCAAAAGTGGCGGCAGAATCCTAACGGAAAGGCTAAGGTTATAAAAGATGAAAAAATGCGGCTATTGTGCTAAACAAATAACATACCACCAAATGTTCTGCAACGACGAATGCCACGGCAAATCTAACAAATTTTACGAAATGCGGGAGCATCTTTCAAGCGTTTTTGGTGTGTTTAATATGGTGTGCCTAATTGGTATGGCGTTGGGCATTTTTTTAATGAACTTCGCCCGAGAAACCGGCTTGTATATTTTTGCAGGGTGCGGCGTTGTGCTGGCAATTATAATTTTGCTTATTCCGCTGCCCATTGATAATATGCTGGACAAATGGAAGATTAAAAAAGCAGTTTTTGCAACAAGAATAATCGGTTTATGTGTGATGGGGCTTGCACTTATTGCTTTTTTGCTCGCACTTTTTGTTTTTTAAACTAAATATATTAAAATTATAATAAACCTTATTTTACCACATTTTCCTAATTTTTCGGTGCATATTGTTTGCTCTATCGCAAAACATAATAAAAGACGAATTGTTCGTTTTGCTTGTTAAATAAATCTTGAATTTAAAACTTGTTTTAACAT
Organism: Oscillospiraceae bacterium; assembly: GCA_031262125.1. GTDB lineage: Bacteria > Bacillota > Clostridia > Oscillospirales > Acutalibacteraceae > JAISII01. The sequence continues at coordinate 17,942 of JAISII010000012.1, forward strand.
TAAAAACGTGCAATGTCTGAGAAATTTTTAGGAGGAAACAAAATGCTTGATAAAATTGCATTAACCCTGCTGATTATAGGCGGTCTTAACTGGGGTAGCGTTGGGCTCTTCCAGTTTGACGTTATAGCATGGATTTGCGGCGGCTCGGGTTCTGTGGTTGCAAGGATACTCTACGTTTTAGTTGCACTTGCGGCACTTTGGTGTATTTCTCTGTTGTTCAGAGATACAGCAGCCGGACGTGAACACGACCACGACCACAACCACGACAGACGTTTTTCTACTACGGTTTAACACTTAGCAAAGGCAAAAAACAAAATGTTTAAGGTGCGGTTTATCGCCGCACCTTTCTCGTTACATAATAACAATTTTTTGTTTGAGTTTTAAGCCGCAATGCTCAAGCAGCGTGCCAAACGTAACAAGTTTAAACCTTGCTTTCAATATAAGCAACAAGCTGACCAACAGTTTTTACTGTTTCTACATCTTCATCGGGGATTTCGATTTCGAACTCATCCTCGATAGACATAAGCAGGTCAACCACGTCTAAAGAATCTGCACCCAAATCGTCCTGAATATCGGTATCGGCAGAGATATTATCTTCCTCCACGTCAAATTGCTCCGATAAAATAACCTTTACCTTTTCTAAAACCATCTTAAATTTTCCTCCAAGTTTTTTATATTTCGTTAATCCCGTGGACAATACAAAAATTTTATGGTAAAATAACAAAATAATTTGCTTTTTTTAAGTTGCAATACAATATTATTAGTAAAAAGTTAATTTGTCAATATGTTTTTTAAAAATTTTTAAAGTTTTTTTAAGGTAAGCTATGAGTAACAAAAATTTTGCCGTTATAGGGCACCCAATAAAGCACTCCATTTCGCCGTTTATTCATCGGCAGCTATTGGATTTTGCCGAAATTGAGGGCAGCTATGCACAAATTGACGTTGCACCCGAGGATTTTGACAATTTTTTGCAAACGTCAAAAACAAAATACAGCGGGTTTAATGTTACAATTCCTTATAAACAAAAAATTATTCCTCTTTTGCATAACATAAGCCTAAAAGCAAAGGCTTGCAGTAGCGTTAACACCGTTAAAATTGAGGGCGGCACCTTTAGCGGCAGCACAACAGACCCTGTTGGGTTTGTAAAATCGTTAGAGAGCAACGGCGTTATTTTAGGCAGCAATATGCATAGCGTAGTTATTTTAGGCTGCGGAGGCGTAGCCGCTGCATTTGCCTATGAGGCGTTAGAACGTGGCTGTGCTGTTGATTTTTTGGTTAGGGAGCAAAGCAAGCCGAAAGCCTGTGCTTTAGCAGAGCACCTTAAAAAAAGTTTTTTAAACGCTAAAATCAATATTTTGTGCAACGAATCTGCCGCCGCAGAGCAAAAGCCTGACCTGCTTATAAACGCCACCCCGGTAGGTATGCACCCGAATATAGCCGACTCGCCTGCAACTCAGCTGCTTATAAAAAACTCGGCAGCAGTTTTTGACGCTGTGTATAACCCCGTTAAAACAGAATTTATTAAAATTGCAGAGGACTGCGGCACACGGGCAATTGGTGGTTTGCAAATGCTGGTGTGGCAAGCCGCCGCTTCGCAAGAAATTTGGAACGGCTGCAAATTCAGCACCCAACAAATAAACCAAATATGCACAGCAGCAGAAGAGCTTTTAACTAAACAATAAAAAAACAATTTATAAAAACATAAGAAAAGGTAGCAATGAGCAAAAACATAATTTTATACGGATTTATGGGCTGCGGAAAAACAACCGTAGGCAAAATATTAGCCAAACTTATGCAAAGGCAGTTTGCCGATATGGATTATTATATTGAGCAAAAGGCGGGATTATGCGTAAATGAAATTTTTGCACGCTTTGGGCAGGAGCATTTTAGAGCTTTGGAAGCCGAAGCCTGCACAGAACTTGCACAAATGCAAAA
>JAISII010000193.1 GCA_031262125.1 Oscillospiraceae bacterium
ACCTGTCGCACCTGTCGCTCCCGTAGCACCTGTCGCACCGGTTGCACCGCTTACGCCCTGTATGCCTTGAGCACCCGTAGCTCCTGTCGCTCCGGCAATACCTGCTGTTCCTGTAGCACCTGTTGCTCCTGTTGCCCCAGCAGTGCCTGATGCCCCGGTTGCACCTGTAGCTCCGGTCGCCCCAGTAGCACCTGTGGGTCCGGCTGCACCTTGCTCACCTTGGATGCCCTGTATACCTTGTTCGCCTTGAAGACCCTGAATGCCTTGTTCACCCGTAGCACCATCGGCTCCCGTTGCCCCTGCAGCTCCTGTAGCACCGGCAGGACCTTGCATACCCTGTATGCCCTGAACCCCCTGAGAACCGGGTATGCCTTGAATACCCTGTGCTCCGGTTCCGCCTGTTGCTCCCGTTGCACCTGTAGCCCCCGTAGCACCTGTTTCGCCTTTTGCACCTGTTGCACCGTCAATGCCGTTAAGACCTTGTATGCCTTGCAAACCTTGAATACCTTGCGGTCCCGGTTCGCCCGTAGCACCTGTAGGACCCGGGTCGCCTTTTTCGCCTGTAGCTCCGGTTGCACCTGTTGCACCCGGTAAACCCTCAGGGCCTTGGTCGCCCTTAACGCCCTGAATACCCTGAATACCCTGCGGACCTGCAATCTGACCAATATTTTGCCACGAGCCTGTGTGGTCATCCCAAATGTATAAATCGGGGTTTATATAATAGGCATCCCCGGGTGCACCTGTGGGTTTGTCGGCGATTAATGCATCGTATGACGGGTACGAGCCGTCCAAAGTGCCGACTGCACCTTGTTCACCCTGAATACCCTGCGGACCTGTCGGGCCAGCCGGACCAACAGGTCCTGTTACACCGTTATCACCTGTCGCACCCGTAGCTCCCGTAGCCCCTGTCGGACCTGTAGGACCCACTTCGCCCAACATACCTTGAAAGCCTTGTATACCCTGCGGACCTGTTGCTCCGGGTGCATCGCTGGTTATTCGCAGTTTTGCATAGCTGTCTGATTCGCCGGGGATGCCGCTTTGCGGGTCGGCAACAACCAAATATGCTTCACCGTTGTATACAACCGTTTGCCCGATTGGGTAGTTATAAACAGGGTTTTGCGGGTCGAAAACCACAGCGGAGGTCAGTGCCTCGGCACCTTTTTCTCCGGGAGGTCCGGGAGGACCTTGAGGTCCGGGCGGGCAAATGCAATTGCTGCACCCGCAGCGTTGGCAATTATGTTTGCAGTCATTTTCGTTATAGCAATCGTAATAATTCAAAATAAAACCTCCGTTTTTATCGTTGTTTTTCAAAAGAACAAATTTAAGCTTGAATTTTATCCAAACTTTACCCTTCACTTATATTTATATTCAAAACAGCTTTTGCGGTGAGAATTTGCCCGTTTTTTTTGCAAAATAAATAAAAAATTGCCAATTTTTAAAAAAACTCACAAAAAACGCCTTTAAAACGCTTAAATTACTTGTGCAATTTAAAAAAATATGATAAAATAAACAAGAATGTATTCAAAATGGCGGAAGTATAGTGTTTTTTAAAAAGCAATTAACAATACCGCTTGCAACAAGAATTTTTAAAGAAGAAAAAGGAAAGAAGCAAACAATGGGAAAATTGACAGAAAACATCTATAGAACTTTATATTGCGGCGACCTGAGAGAAAGCCACATTGGCACATCACAAAGGGTTTGCGGCTGGGTTGAGAATATTAGAGACCACGGCGGCGTTTTGTTTGCCGATGTGCGGGACCACTATGGTGTTGTGCAGGTGGTTGTGCATAATGCCGAGCAAATGGACGGCATAACACGAGAATCTACCGTTACGGTGCAGGGCGAAGTTTTAAAGCGTGATGAAGAAACAATAAACCGCAAAATTGCAACCGGCACGGTCGAGTTGCATGCAAAAGCAATTAAGCTTTTGGGCAAAAGCAAAAATGTTCTTCCGTTCGAGGTTACATCTTCAACCGCTTCGTCGGAAGATATCCGCTTAAAATACCGCTTTTTAGATTTGCGTAACCCAAAAGTGCACAGCAATATAGTTTTCCGCTCGCAGGTAATAGCGTATTTACGCCAAAAAATGGCAGAGCTGGGATTTTTGGAAATTCAAACACCTATTCTTTCAGCTTCCTCGCCCGAGGGTGCAAGAGATTACCTTATACCCAGCCGCAAGCATAAGGGCAAGTTTTATGCTTTGCCCCAAGCTCCGCAAATTTTCAAGCAGCTTCTTATGGTTTCGGGGTTCGATAAATATTTTCAAATAGCACCTTGCTTTAGGGACGAAGACGCACGTGCCGACCGTTCGCCGGGCGAGTTTTATCAGCTTGATTTTGAAATGGCATTCGCCACGCAAGAGGACGTTTTTGCTGTGACAGAAGAAGTATTGCACGGTGTGTTCTCGCAATTTTCTAAAAAAGAAGTTGCAAAACCGCCGTTTAAGCGTATTTCGTTTGCCGAAAGTATGCTTAAATACGGCACCGACAAACCCGATTTGCGTAACCCTCTTTTAATTTTTGATGTTTCGCCAATGTTTGAGCAAACCGACTTCGCACCGTTTAAGGGCAAAACCGTTCGCACTATCAATGTGCCAAAGGCGGCGGCTCAATCTAAAAACTGGTTTAAAAAAATGGAAGAATTTGCACTGTCGATAGGTATGAAGGGATTGGGTTATGTTAAAGTTTGCGACGATTTAACCTTCGACGGCCCGATTGACAAGTTTTTAAAACCCGGCGACAGGGAAGAGCTTATTAAAATTAATGCTTCCTCTGCCGGCGATGTAATTTATTTTATTGCCGATACTAAAGCCAACGCACCAAAGCTTGCAGGGCAAATTCGCACCGAGGTTGCAAAACGCCTTGATTTGATTGATACAAGCCGTTTTGAGCTGTGCTTTATTGTTGATTTCCCGATGTTTGAAAACGACGAAGAAACAGGAAAGGTTATTTTTACTCATAACCCGTTCTCTATGCCGCAGGGTGGGATGGAAGCGTTGCTTACAAAAGACCCTTGCGATGTTTTAGCCTATCAGTACGACATTGTGTGCAACGGTGTTGAGCTGTCGTCGGGGGCGGTGCGTAACCACGATTTAGACACTATGATAAAAGCCTTTGAAATTGCCGGCTATAGTAAAGAGCAGCTCGAGGATAAGTTCACTTCGCTTTACAATGCGTTCCAATACGGTGCACCCCCTCACGCAGGTATGGCACCCGGTGTTGACCGCCTTATTATGCTGCTGCTGGAGGAAGAAAGCATCCGTGAGGTTATAGCTTTCCCGATGAACTCCAATGCACAAGACATTTTGCTTGGTGCCCCCAACGAGGTTACAGAGCAGCAATTGCGAGAGGTTCATATAAAAATCCGCTGATGTTTTTGCAAAAATGTTTAGTTTTGGCAAAAGCTATGCAAAACAAGGAGAGTTAACCAAATGATTAACAAAGAAGACGTTTTAAATATTGCCCTGCTGTCTAAGCTTTATGTTGCTGATGACAAGCTGGACGAGCTTACCGCCGGAATGCAGGAGATTATCAGCTTTGCCGATACAATTAACTCGGCAGAGGTTGAAAACACCGAGTTTGATAATATTAATAATCTGTCGGACGTTTTTAGGGAAGATGTTGTTGTGGAGTCGTACCCCCGTGAGGAAATCCTTAAAAACGCAATCGAGCAGGACGAAGGGCATTTTTTGGTTAAAAAAAGGGTTTAAAACTTTACTATACAGATATTACGGAGTATAAACAAAATGAGCAAAATTAAAAAGCTGCACCAACAGCTTGTTGCAAAGCAAATAACATGCACCGAGCTGACAAGCGGCTACCTTAAAAAAATAGAAGAAAAAAACGGCGAGCTTAATGCCTATATTACCATAACGGGTGAGCAAGCACTGGCAACTGCCGCAGCGGTAGACAAAAAAATTGCCGCAGGCGAGCAAATCGGTTTGCTTGAAGGCATACCTATGACGTTGAAGGATAATATCTCTACAAACGGGATAGAAACAACTTGTGCCTCTAAAATATTAACAGGCTATAAGCCAATTTATGATGCTACCGTTTGGGAACTGCTTAAAGCACAAAATGCCGTGCTTTTGGGCAAAACCAATATGGACGAGTTTGCAATGGGTTCCTCTTGCGAAACTTCTTATTACGGCGGGGCAAAAAACCCGGTTGATACAAATTATGTTGCAGGCGGCAGTTCGGGCGGCGGTGCAAGTGCTGTTGGTGGCGATATTGCCGTTTATGCACTTGGCTCCGATACGGGCGGTTCTATTCGCCAGCCGGCAGCTTTTTGCGGTATTACAGGCTTTAAGCCGACCTATGGCTCGGTTTCTCGCTATGGTTTGGTTGCCTATGCAAGCTCGCTGGACCAAATCGGACCGATAACCTCTTGCGTTGAAGATGCAGCAATTGTTTATGATGCAATTTCGGCTTATGACAGCAAAGATAGCACAAGCCGAGGCAACATAGGCGGCAGCACCCAAAACGCAATAAATAACGATATTAAGGGTATGAAAATCGGCATTGCAAACGAATATTTGCAGGGCGTGCGGGATGAGGTTAAAACCGCTGTTTTGCAAGCCGCCGATGTTTATAAATCGATGGGGGCCCAAATAGTTTATTTTGATATGCCCTCGCTTAAATATGCTTTGCCGGTTTATTATATTTTAGCTTGTGCCGAGGCGTCCTCAAACTTGGGGCGTTACGACGGCATACGCTACGGCTATAAAACCGACAGCTATAACAGCATACACGAGATGATGTGCAAAACCCGCAGCGAAGGCTTTGGTGCCGAGGTGCAGCGGCGTATTTTGCTGGGGACATATGTGCTTTCGGCAGGTTATTACGATGCCTATTATAAAAAAGCACAAAACCTGCGGGGCAGCATAGCACAGGCGTTTAACAATGCTTTTGGCATTTGCGATATTATGCTTGCACCCACCGTGCCGATGACGGCTTTTAAAAACGGAGAAGCGGTAAGCGACCCCGTAGAAACATATTTAACCGATATTTGCACCGTGCCTATAAACATTGCGGGGTTGCCTGCAATTTCTATCCCCTGCGGCAAAAGCACAAATGGCTTGCCCATTGGTATGCAGCTTATCGGCAACAAGTTTGAAGAATCTAAGCTTTTAAACGCCGCTTATAAATACGAAATTGAAAGCGGGGTGCTTTTAAAATGAGCAAATATGAATTGGTTGCGGGTTTAGAAACCCACATAGAGCTTGCCACAAACACAAAGATTTTTTGCGGCTGCACAACCGAGTTCGGCGGAGAAGCCAACACCCACTGCTGCCCGGTTTGCATTGGCTTGCCCGGCACATTGCCCAAGCTTAACAAGCGAGTGGTAGAGTATGCAATAAGAGCGGGTTTGGCAACAAACTGCAAAATTGCCGAGATTTCAAAAATGGACCGCAAAAACTATTGCTACCCCGATTTGCCCAAGGCGTACCAGATTTCTCAGTTTGATAAGCCGTTGTGTTACGAGGGTTATGTACAGCTTAGCAACGGGCGTAAAATCAGGCTTACCCGTATTCATATAGAAGAGGACGCAGGCAAGCTTATCCATAAAAACGGCGACACCTATGTTGACTATAACCGTGGCGGTGTGCCGCTTATAGAGATTGTTTCCGAGCCGGATATTCGCTCGGTGGAGGAAGCACGTGAGTATGTAGAAAAGCTTCAGCAAATCATCCGCTATGTTGGCGTATCCGACTGCAAAATGCAGGAAGGCTCTATGCGTTGCGATGTTAATATTTCGGTACGTCCGCAGGGCTCCGACACATTGGGCACACGTACCGAAATTAAAAATATGAACTCGATAACCTTTATTGCAAAAGCAATGGAGTATGAATTTGAACGGCAGGTAGATTTGATTGAAAGCGGCGGCAGCGTTGTGCAAGAAACCTTGCGTTACGACGATGCGACAAACACAACATCTTCTATGCGTAGCAAAGAGGATGCCCACGATTACCGCTACTTCCGTGAGCCGGATTTGGTAACAATAAGTGTAAGCAAAGAGCAGGTTGACGCCATAGCCAAAACCTTGCCCGAGCTGCCCGAAGCCAAGCTGCAAAGGTATGTGCAGGAGTTGGGAATCCCCCAAAAGGATGCCGAGCTGCTTACAAAATACAGAAGAATAACCGAATTTTTCGAGTCGGCAAGCATTGGCTTGCAAAACCCGAAAACAGTGGCTAACTTTATTTTGGGCTCGGTGTTTAAAACGCTCGAGACCGAATCCGCCAAAGAAGATTTTAAAATTTTAACCACGCCGGCACAGCTAAACGAGCTTGTAAAGCTGATTGAAAGCGGCAAAATTAAAAACAACCTTGCAAAAGCCGCACTCGATAAAATGCTTGCAAGCGGCAAGGGTGCTACAGATTTTATTGATGAAAGCGATATGGGCGGACTTGACGAAGCCGCATTAACCGAGCTTTGCAAACAGGCAATTTCAAGCAACCCTGCAGCCGTGGAAGATTATAAAAACGGCAAAGAAAAAGCCCTGCAATCGCTTTTGGGCTATATTATGAAGAACAGCCGTGGCAAAGCCGATGCACAGGCAGCCCTTGCAATGCTTAAAGATTTGGCTGTGTAAGACTTATAAAGCACAATAATACAGCAAAAAGAAGGAAAACCATTGGAAAAGTACGATGTTATAATAATCGGCACAGGTGTTGCCGGGCTGTATGCTGCACTGCATTTTGAGCAGAGCGTTAGTGTGCTGCTGCTTACCAAAAAAGAAGCAGAGCTTTCTAACAGCTCGTTGGCACAGGGCGGTGTTGCAGCCGTGCTGGACAAAGTTACCGATAATTATAAACTCCACATTGCCGACACTTTAATTGCCGGCAACTATAAAAACAACCTTTCGGCGGTAGAAAAGCTTGTTACCGAAGGCCCCAACGATGTGCTTGCCCTAAAGGATATGGGCGTAGATTTTGACCGAGACCGTTTTGGGCGGCTGTTGGGCACTTTGGAGGGCGGGCATAGCCGCAACCGTATTGTGCATCACAAAGATTCCACCGGTAAAGCCATAGTAAACAAGCTGCTGGAGCTTGTGCTGCAAAAACCTAATGTAACCTTGTGCGATAACACATTGGTTTATGCGTTGGATAAAGACGACAGCGGGTTTTGCGTTAGCGTTTTGCAAAACGGCGAAAATAAGCAGTTTTTGTGCAACTATTGTATGCTTGCCACAGGCGGAATCGGGCGGGTTTACAGCTACACTACAAACTCGGCAATTGCCACCGGCGACGGCATAGCGTTTGCCTATTTGCTGGGTGCAAAGGTGCAATACCTCAGCCGTATACAGTTCCACCCCACGGCTTTTGCAAAAGCCAAAAACCGAGAACGCTTTTTAATAAGCGAAGCAGTGCGGGGCGAGGGCGGCATTTTGCTAAACTGCAACGGCGAGCGTTTTATGGATAATTACGACCCACGGGCAGAGCTTGCCCCACGGGACGTTGTTTCTAATGCGATTATTAAAGAAAGTATTAAAACAAACAGCCAAAATTTTTATCTGGACATCAGCCATAAACCGGCGGAATTTTTAAAACAGCGGTTCCCGATGATTTATGAAGAGTGTTTGGAACAGGGCGTTGATATTACTAAGGAGAAAATCCCGATTTTCCCGTGCCAGCATTACCTTATGGGCGGCATTAAGGTGGATTTGGATGCCCGCACAACAGTAGAGAATTTGTACGCAATGGGCGAGTGCTCTAACACGGGGGTACATGGCGAAAACCGCCTTGCAAGCAATTCATTGCTGGAGGCGTTGGTGTTTGCCCGCCGTGCGGCGTACGATATTGCAAGCCGCATTAAAAACAGAGCCGAAAAAGAAGAAATCGGCGGTTTTCCTCAATATAATTTAAGCGGCAACCCGCTGCCCCCGGGCATACGCACAAAAATCCGCCAAATTATTCAAGACACGTTTTTTGTGGTTTTAAAGCAAGAAAAGGTGCAGCAAAGCCTTGCACAAATCGACGAAATTATCAACGACCTAATAACCGGCGGATATGCAATTACCCCCGATTTTATAGAAGCACGCAGCCTTGCAATTGTTGCAGGCATAATTTTAACAGAGCTTAGTTTAAATAATAAATAATAATGCAGAATGCAGAAAGGTTTACGAAATAATTAGTAAAACTTAGGGTTGTAATGATTTATGGTTAATATTAAAGAAATAAGAATTAAAAATTTCAGATCACTGGTTGATATCACTTTATCTCCGACAAATTTGAATGTGTTTGTAGGTATGAACGATTCCGGCAAATCAAATATTTTAAAAGCTTTGAATTTGTTTTTTAATAATCAAACTGACGATAATCGTGAATTTGATTTTAATACAGATTATTCAAAATTAGCCCCCCAAAAAGCAAAAAAAGCAAAAGAAATAAAAATTATTTTAAAAGTAATAATTCCTAACTCTTACAGAAACAAAGGTGAATATGTTTGGACGAAGGTTTGGAGAGGAGATAAAACAGAACCGTTTTTTGACTCTTTGTATGACGACAAAAAAAGCGGAAAAGTATTTACTCCTCGGTCTAAAGCTACTACGTTCTTAGAAAGGATTCAATTTTGTTATGTTCCGGCAACAAAAAGCGGAGAATATTTTTCTCGCCTTTTAGGGGAACTTTATGCGACTATATCGCAAGATGCTAAAAGTGATATTAGTGTAAAAACGATTGACTATTCAAATGCAGTGCAGCTGTTTACATCTCAGATTTCCAACACATTAAGAGATACGATTGGTATCGAAAGTGCGTTAGTAATGCCGCCGAATCAAGTAGATGTTTTTAAGCTTTTTACTTTTAAAACAAAAGATGCCAGCCAAAATGATGTTTTTTTAGAGCAACGTGGAGATGGAATTAAGTCACGACATATTCCTGCTATTCTGGAATTTGTTTCAAAATATAAAAGTACAATTTATCAAAATAGTTCTGTACCTTCTAATACGATTTGGGGGTATGAAGAACCTGAAACAGGAATTGAAATGTCTCGTTGCTTTGATTGCAGCAAAGAGTTTTTGACCTATTCGAAAGATATAAACATATTTTTAACAACACACTCTCCTGCGTTTTATTCGCTTGAACATGAAAATGACTCAAAAGTTTTTTATATTAGTAAGAATGATAAGTCAGGCGAGACCACCGCAACGGA